>JALZJL010000077.1 GCA_030859785.1 Acidobacteriota bacterium | reverse complement strand
CTTGAAAGCGTCATCGTATTTGCGCCGGGTCTTGGCAGCGGTCGTGGTGGTCGTGGTAGCTTTTTTCATCTTTGATTTGACGATTGTTGAAGAGAATTCCGTGTCCGTCAAACCGTGACCACCTCATAGATCCACATCCCACAGAAGTTGGATTGAAGAGGATCACACCTATGGCACCGAAGACTGTCCCTATACCACTTTTAGCCCCACTACCTAACCTGCTAAAGACTGAAGGGCGTTCTTCTATGATCCATATTGTCTCGGACTGAGGAATCGCTGATGGTCCAACAGTAGTTACTACTCCTCCTATAAGAAGTATAACTTGGTTACCATCTTCATCGTCATAAACCAAACCATTTTCCGTGTCGTAACACTTTTGTCCTTGGGGACACTGCCCTTGTAATCCCGTCGGATCAGTTAAGGATAAAGGATTATTCAAAACGTAACTGTAGCGGTTAAATGTTTGTGGAGAACTCAGACGTGCTGATCGCATTAAGGGGTCAACGCTCGTGAACCTGCCTTGTCTTGATGAGTAATAGCGCGCCTGCGCGTAGTCCAGTTGGGTCTCACCGTCACGCTCATAGCCGGTGAACTTCTGCCGCACGCTGTCGGATTGAGAGTAGCCCTGCTCTGGCGTCCTTCCACCAACGGCCGCTTGAAGTTCCTCCCCGAATGGTAAGTAGTCGTGCCGTGATTTCACCCCACCATTTGCATCGGTCACCACTCGCGGACTGCCCAACGTGTCCGCCGTCAAATAACTCGTTCCGCCGACACTCGTCGCTCCGTTCGCAGTATACTCTGCCGCCAACTGTCCTGCCGCGTTGTAGACGAACACCGTTGTCACGACGCCCGCCACCTTCTTCACCCGTCGCCCGTCGCCATCATACGCATAGCTCGCCCCGCCGCTGTAGCTGACCTGCCGATTCTCGGCGTCGTAGCCATAAGCGTTGTTTGCCATGTCCCGGTCCAGATTGCCCGCTGCGTCGTAGCGGTAATGCTCGCCCGCGCGCGCCACGATGCGGTTGTTCGCCGGACTGATGTCCGGATTCTCACCCAACACGTTGGCCGTGGTGTTCGCCGCATCGAATGTGCGATTCCCATAGCGGTCATAGATAAAGCGCTGCTGCCAACTTCCGCCATTCTCTTGCGCCACTTCTAACCGATTCAATGCGTCATACGTGTAGCTCTGCACCAGCGTCGGCCCGCCGGGAATGGTGATCGTCTGGCTTGCCACATTGCCGTTGTTATTTGCCGCACCGTAGGCGTAATCAAGTTGCAGTGTGCTGGTATCCACGCTTGATGTCCCCAGCCCAATCCGCGTCGGCTGCAAGCGCACATTGAAGTGCGTGTGCTCCCACAAACTGTTCCCCAACTGCATCGCCGACACCGCCCCGTGCGCCGTGTAGCTGATCGCCGAGGCATACGTCTTCGTCTCAGCACCCTGCTGCCCGCTGACACCCATCACCCGTCCCGCCGCATCGATGCTTGTCGTCACCACTCGGCCCGACGGGTACGTCTGCGCAATCAGGTTACCCGCCAGGTCATACCCATTGCTCATCTGGTAGGTCTGACCGTCTGTGCTTTGGGTGTGCCGCGTCACCCGCCCCATCACATCGAATTCATCATAGCTCGTCATCGACACGCTGGAACTCATCTGCGTCAGCCGGCCCTGCGCGTTCACCACCCCGCCCGTCACCCCCACGCCGTCGTACTGGTAGGTGACAGCCGGCGTACCGTCAGTGTAGGTTCTGGTCTGCGCCCGGTTCAGCGCATCATACGTGTAGGTCGTCGTGACGTTGCGCGCATCCGTCTTCTGCGTCAGATTGCCATTGGCGTCGTACTGATAAGAAAGCGTCCCGCTCTCCGGATTGGTCGCCGAAGTCAGGCGTGACAGCGAGTCGTAGACGAAACTCCTGGTCTGGCCGCCCTGGATCGTCCCGTCGGATTGGATGACCCCGCCCTGCCGGACTGTCCTCAAGTTGCTCAGGGCGTCATAGAGGTAATGGGTTTGATAGTTGTACCCGGAACTATTCGGCGCTTCGGAGACCTTCACCAGCCTGCCGAGCGCATCGGTCACGCTCTGGCGCGCCTTGCCCGCCTGATCCGTCACCGTCACCTCATTGCCACTGTAGAATGTCACCACCTGCGCCCCGTCCGGCGTCTTCACCGTGGTGACGCGGCCCAGCGCATCGTACAGGCTCTCCGTCCACTGCACACTCAGAGCGTCTGGGTTGCTGGCCGAGCCGATGCTGCGGTACGGGTTCGACACCTGCCAGACTCGACCCATCGCGTCGTACTTCGTGTTGACCGTGAGGTAGATGTTGCTCGGGTCCTGCGGGTCGAAGGTGAAGGAGCGGCTGGGGCGGCCCAGACCGTCGAAGAATTGGTAAGAGCTCAGCGTCACCAAGGCGCTCTGCGCGGTTTGCTCGTGGACGTAGTCGCCGGTTGAGTCGCGACCGTACTCATAGGTCGTCTACCCCCCACCGGCGGGACGGGTGACGAGCGTCAAGCGGTTCAACGGATCGTCGTAATTGAAAGAAGTGGTGTGGCCGTTGGTATCGGTGGAGGAAGTGACGAGGCCGGTCGTGAAGTCATACACCGTTGAGCTTTCCAGCGCGGTCGTCGAGCCGAAGAGACCCGACGGATCTGGCACGGGCGAGATGGTGCGCGTCGGGTAGGCGAAGTGGTAATCGCCGGAGTATTCAACCTGCGACACATTGCCCTTCGCATCCAACGACTTGCGCGCGTTGCCGCACCCATCGTACTGCGCGTGCGTCTCCAGCCACCCGTTCGTGGTATCTACCCAGCTTCGGGCGGTGGTCACACTGCCGCGCACCGTCGTCGGCCCCGGATCACTCCAACCCACGGTCGCGCCGCACGGCAGCGAGCGCGCGACGGGCATGGAGCGCAGCGAGGCGCAAGGGGGGTGGGTCTGTGGATGTGTGGCGGAGGATAATCGTAATTATGTGCGGCGGCGCTTTTCAGCCGCCGGCGCAGCGCACACATAATTTTCGATTATCGCTGCCGACTCTCCGAACTGTCTTTTATCGTGTAGTGTGGCGCAAGGTGGAGTATGAGCAGATTCTATGGATTTACTTTTTCGCTAAGTCAGTCGAGTAGAAATAAGCGTGATGGATTGGTTCTCGCCCACTGAGTACATTCGTATTGTCTTCCCATTCATAGCGAAACGCTACTTTGATTGCTAGTCCATCTGCTAAGTGTTCACGTGGTACGCTGAAGATCAGTGACTTCCCCGGCGGTATTAGTTGTCTTAGGCATCCACCCTTTGCTTCATACCCTATCGGCGTCTCTCCTACATTACCCGTGTTTGCAGAGATGAACCTCTCTACTTCATAGAAAACGCCTTCATCTCCATATTCTTTAGGGACGCTAAAGATGCAGACACCGACTTGCCACTTGCTATTATTTCGGAAGCGTAGCCAGATACCTTGTCCACTTTCCCCTTCCTCAAGCGGCTCACGTTTTCCTTCGCGTTCAAAGCTCAAGTACACGCTCGGTTGGTTCTTCACGAGACGCACATCCTTACTTTTCGTTTCCCTGTACTGAGCCTTAGTTTTTACGCTAAGTGGAATTAAGAAAATAAGTATGGTAAGAAAAAACAATAATACTCTCATGACCTTCTCCTACGACGAGGCGGCGATTGTCGTGGCGCAGGTGGCTTTAATCCGTAACCACCTTCTTTTTTAGGAACTGCTAACCATCCGTTAATGGCACTCTTCCTAAGCGTCTCTCTTTCAGGTCCCTCCCAACCCTTATTCCATAAATCATATTCTTTCTTGTTATTGTCGGAAACATAGTAGCGACTATCAGAGAACTGAGCCTCTCCCAAAACCGATTGAACATAATGTCCCCTGAACTCATAGTCGTATCGGTTAAAGCCCTTCTCTGTCTGGAAATAATCAACGTGCGAACCTTCATGCCCAACCAATGCTTGAAAGCTATTGCTCCCTAGCTCCTTAGCATTGAACTGAACATTAATTCCTGTCACCTTACCCTTTGCATCTTTTGTTGCTTCGGTGTAACCGCCATTTTCTTTGCGGTCAAAAGAAACAACAACCCCATTTTCCTTACCCGGATCACCATACGCATTCAGTGCCTTTGCTGCCTTTGTGTATTGGTCAGAGTCTTTTCCATATTTTGCCTCAACTTTCTTCAAGTTGCCCTGCGCTTGTTTCAAGGCAGTCTCAAACTTTTTCTTCTGCTCATCGGTGACATTCTTGGCATAAACGAACAAGCCAAGTGGGTCTGTGTATAGCAGAGGATTGTTGAGCGCGTAGGCATAGCGATTCCATGTTTGCGGGTCGTGAAGTTCACCGGACGAGAGAAGTGGATCAGGAGAAGTGAAGCGTCCCATGCTCGAACCGTAGTAGCGCGCCTGTGCAAAGTCTAGCCCCGTCTCACCATCACGTTCATAACCAGTAAACTTCTGCCTTACATTATCCGTGCCGCTATACCCTTGCTGTGTCGTTCGTCCGCCGACGCCCGCTGTGAGTTCCTCACCGAATGGTAAGTAGTCGTGCCGCGACTTCACCACGCCACTCGCGTCTGTGATGACGCGCGGACTGCCCAGCGTGTCCGATGTCAAATAACTTGTCCCACCGCCGCTCGGCACACTGTTCACCGCGTACTCCGCTATCATCTGCCCGTCCGCGTTGTAAATAAACAACGTCGTCACACTGCCCACGACTTTCTTGACCCTTCGCCCGTCGCCGTCATAGCCGTAGACCGCTTGCCCGCCGTTATAACTCACCTGCCGGTTCTCACCATCATACGCATAGCTATTGCCGGACGGCTCGGAGGTCATGTTGCCCGCCGCGTCATAACCGTAACCTTGCAACCGGTTGGTCGCCGGATTGACGCTTGGGTTCGTCAGTGGCAGCGGAATCGTCGTCTGCGATGGATCGAAGCTGCGATTCCCATAGCGGTCATAGATGAAGCGTTGCTGCCAACTCGCGCCGCCCTGCTCTTGCGCCACCTCCAACCGATTCACCGCGTCATCAAGCTGCGGCACACGCGAGCGCCAGCCCCCAGCGGGGGGCGTAGCGCAGCGAGCAGTATGAGCGAAGCAAAGCGCGAGCGGAGCGGGGCGCAAGGGGAGAGTCTGTGGATGTGTGGCGCTCCGATAATGCGTGTTATGACAGAGGCGCTTTTCAGCCGATGTTGTAATTCCCGATTATTGCGGCGGCGCTTTTCAGCAGAGCATAATCTCGCATTATCGTTGTCGTCCCCCGATCTTTTCTCAATATTCGACGCGGCACGAGGTGGAAGGGAAGAAGGAAGATCTTTTCATCGTGTTAGATGTTAGATCACAAGTTCATTACCATTTATCGCACACAGCAGAGATATCGGCGTTGGGGATGATGACTTCATGCTTGTGCGGTCTACCTCGTTCAGCAGAGAACTCTGCGATGATGCCTCCATGTTCAGGACTGTACTCTATCCAGAAGCCAGCTTGCGCGCCCTCAGTGTCATAAGACCTGCGATCTACATATAACTCTGTCCCGTCCTTTAGCAGAACCATCCAGTCTTGCCCTTCTGGATTATCGTCAATGATAGAGATACTCCGCTCAGCACAGAATCGCTCCAAATGTTGCCTGAAAGCTTCCTCGGCTGCGCGGAAAGCTTCCCAGCCTTTCGTTGCGTACCGATTCTTGATATCACTTTGCCAGTTCATATTCCCTCACCGAACTTCCTTATAACCGTTCTTTTTGATCTCATCATCAATGTAGGCCTGTCCCCTCTTAGGCCTGAAAAAGGTATGGATAGTTTTGCCTGTGTGTGTAGCCATTTCGTTGGTCTTCTTGTTATAAATGAGCGACTTACCAGTGCTATTCACGTATCTGACCACATCACTACCCTTTGACCCGATGAGGTTCCTTGCTCCTTTAACATATTGTAATGCGTTAGCGAACTGCCCGGCTCCCCACTCTGCGGCATGATTTCTAAAGTGTCCTAATGCTTTAGTCGGAGTCGCAAAGTTGAGAGCACCCATTGATAAGCTTACGCCGATGCCTACCTTGTCATTCTTAGCATAAGCTCGTAATGCGCCAACACCGCCTGTTCGATCTGCAAACTCAAGAGTCCCAAGAAACGTATCCGTGCCCTGTCCCACCATTTGAGAATGGCGTTCAATGACCTTGTCTCCGTCCATAGAGAATGGGCCGGGGGGACGACTTTCTTGTGGCTCTTCTGTCGGGTTGGTCTGTCTTAATAAAGTCCTGACCAAAGACCCCACGTAATCCGAGATGGAATCAATGACACCTTTCTTCTGATTCGGGTCTTGATCTTGGTGTCCATCGGGATCGACGTAGCGCATCGGGTTGTTGAGCACGAACTGATACTTGTTCAATGATTGTGGATTGGTGATGTCGGCATAGGGCAGAGCTTGCTTCTCTTCGTCTCCGCTGCCAAGCACAAAGAGTTCATCCGGTCCGCCTTTAAACTCGTCCGGACTAGTGAACCGCCCTTGCGTCGATGAGTAGTAGCGGGCGAGGAAATAGTCTAACCCTGTCTCGTCATCGCGCTCCTTCGACGTAAATTTTTGTCTCACGCCCTCGAACTGCGAATAGCCCTGCTGTATCGTCCGTCCGCCAACACCAGCAAACAGTTCCTCCCCGAATGGTAAGTAGTCGTGCCGTGCCTTCACCCCGCCACTCGCGTCTGTGATGATGCGCGGGCTGCCCAACGTGTCCGCCGTCAGATAGCTCGTCCCGCCATCGCCCGGCACACTGTTGACCGCATACTCGGCCACCATCTGCCCCGCCACGTTGTAGACAAAATACGTCGTCACACTGCCCGCCACTTTCTTCACCCGCTGCCCGTCGCCGTTGTACGCATAGCTGGCGGCCCCGCTGTTGTAGCTGACCTGCCGGTTCTCCGCGTCGTAAGCATAGGTGCTCCCCGACGGCTCGCCCGTCACGTTGCCCGCCGCGTCATAGCCATACCCTTGCAATCGGTTGTTCGCTGGATTGATCGCCGGGTTAACAAGTGGCAGCGGAATCGTCGTCTCCAATGGGTCGAAGTTGCGATTCCCATAGCGGTCATAGATAAAGCGTTGCTTCCAGCTTACGACGCCCTGCTCCTGCGCCACTTCCAACCGATTCAATGCGTCATACGTGTAGCTCTGCGTCAGTGTCGGCCCGCCGGGAATGGTGATTGTCTGGCTTGCCACGTTGCCGTTATTTGTCGCCACACCGTAAGCGTAGTCAAGTTGCAGCGTGCTTGAATCTGCGCTCGATGTCCCCAGCCCGATCTGCGTCGGCTGCAAGCGCAGATTGAAGTTCGTGTGCTCCCACAAGTTGTTCCCCAACTGCATGCTCGCCACCCCGCCGTGCGCCGCGTAGGTGAATGATGTGGCGTAAGTCTTGTTGGTCTCGCCGCTCTTCACACCTGTCACGCTGCTCACCCGTCCCGCTCCATCGAGGTTTGTCGTGATGACACGTCCCGATGGATACGTCTGCGAGATCACATTGCCCGCCAGATCATAGCTCTGCCCCGTCGCATAGGCCGGCTCCCACCCTGCGCCGTGGTCGAAGAGCTGGCGTTGCGTCAGCGCTCGTCCCATCGCGTCGTAGCTGTCGATGGCGGTCTGCGTTGTCACCGCCGTCGCGTACTTGAACGTGCCGCGCAGCCGCCCGCGCCCGTTCACCGCACTGTCGTAGATTCTCTGGATGATCGTCGGCCCGTCCGAGTATCTAATGTCGGTGCTCCGATTCACATGGTCATAAGCGTAAGTCGTCACGATGTTGCGGGCATCGGTGCGCGCCGTCAGGTTGCCGTTCGCATCGTAGACATATTGCATCGACCACTGGCTGTGGCCCGTCACCGGGTCGTTGAGGGCGAGGGCCGAATTCGTCGCCTGCTCCGGGTTGCTCGCTCTCAGCAGCCGCGACAGCGAATCATACATGAAGTAACGACGTTGCAGGCCCTGCGCGACCAGTCGCAGATTACCCAGCCCGTCGTAGGTGTAGTCGGTCTGATAGGGCACACCGTGCGGGTCTTCGACAATGCTCGTCAGTCTGCCGAGCGCGTCGGTGACACTGCGCCGCGACTTGTTCGCCTGATCCGTCACCGTCACCTGGTTGCCGCTGTATGAACTGACGACCTGCGCGTTATCCGGCGTCGTCACCGTGATGACGCGTCCCAGCGCATCGTACTGGCTCGTCGTCCACTGCACGGTCGCAGCATTGGGGTCGCTGTCGGAGCCGGTGGTGCGATACGGATTCGAGACGCGCTTGACCCGACCCGTCGCGTCGTACTGAGTGTTGGTCGTCAGGTAGGGGCTGGTCGTGTCCTGCGGGTCGTAGATGAAAGAGCGGCTGGGGCGACCCAGCCCGTCGTAGAACCGATAGGCGCTCAGCGTCACCGAGGCGCTCTGCGCGGTTTGTTCGTGAACGTAGTCGCCAAATGCGTTGCGATTATACTCATACGCCGTCCACCCTCCACCGGCGGGGCGGGTGACGAACTTCAAGCGGTTCAGCGGATCGTCGTAATTGAAGGCGGTGGTGTAGCCGTTGGCATCGGTGGAGGAAGTGACGAGGCCGGTCGTGAAGTCATACACCGTTGAGCTTTCCAGCGCGGTCGTCGAGCCGAAGAGACCCGACGGATCGGGCACGGGCGAGATAGCGCGCGTCGGGTAGGCGAACGTGTTGCGCACCTGCCCGTCAGAATACGAATCACCGTATTCGACCTGCGACACATTGCCCTTCGCGTCCCATGTGTTCCTGACGTTGCCGAGTTGATCGTACTGCGCGTGCGTCTCCAGCCACCCGGCCGTGGTATCTACCCAGCTTCGGGCAGTAGTTGCATTACCGCGTGCGCTCGTGCCCGGATCAGTCCAGCTCGTGACGCTGCCATATATAAACAGGGGATAGCTCGGCTCGTCATAACGGACTTCGGATTGAGCAACCACAGTGCCGGAACCGTTCCGCAAAGTGGTAGCCGTGGGCAGACTGCGCAGGTGTGGGCCGGTATGGTTGTCGTAACCCGAAGTTAGATAGTTCGGTGTGCGTGTGTCGTGTGTAGTTGGAAGCCGGAGCGCCTGTGCCGTAGTCATACTCGTAAACATCAGTTGGATTATTGTACTGGTCGAAGCCGACGGCTCCGGTTTGCGGATTGACTGCCGTCCGCTTCGTTACCAAATTCGGCGACACGTCCGCCAGCGTCGTGGTCGTCTCGATGAGGCGCGGGTCGTTAGGCGGCTCAACATTAAACGCCGATCCTCCGTTATAATCATGAGCGTTCAAAGGCGCTCGTTGCATCCACGTCTGCTCAACGCGACGTAAAACTGTCGTCCCGTTGCCGGGATCTATCACCTCGGTTCGGTATTCCTTACCTTCAAGATAATGCGGATGCCAAATCCCCGTGGGTTGCCCTCGATAGCCCCATACCGGATCGCCGTAGTAATAATGCTTCGTGCGCGACTGCCGGGTTCCGCTGGCATCGTACTGGTCAATCATAACGTCAGTCAGCTTATCCTCAGGGCAGCATGGATAGTCTGGAACAAAGGTAGTTCTACTCTCAAGCGCGTTGCCATTTGTGTAAACGCGCTGCTCAGTTACACGCCGGTATATCTGGCTGCCGGGGCCGTTCGAGACCACCCGGAAGTCACGCGGAGTGTAATCGTACTCCGTCGCTCCGCCGGTCGGCAGTTCCACTCGTGCCGCTTCGCCGTACTCGTTGTAAAAAAATTCGTACCGCCTTGTGTTAGGTAGCTCGATAGAAGAAATAACCCCCGGATTAAAGGGGCTATTGCGGACGTTCTGTTCCATGCTGCTGCCGGGTGGAAGGTTCGGGTATAAATAGCTGCGGGTCCGGATTTCATAGCCCGAATTAGGGCGCAGCCGATTGCTTAAGGTAGTTCTCCAGATTTTAACCGAGCGCGCTGCACCGTCGTAGCCTTTGTAAGAAATTTCATCGTATGCATTTCCAGTCTCTGACCCGTAGCTGATCGTGACCTCGCGGCCGAGCGAGTCCGTAACTTTTATTAACTTTTTGGCTCTTGGGTCGTTGTCATTCGTGTATGAAAAATCGATGCGATTGCCGTGGCGGTCGCGTATCCACGCCACCAAACCTTGATTGATGCGATAGCGGATGCCGTCTCGCAGCATCAGAGTTCCCGAAGGTAATATCAACGCCGGGGGAGTATTGTCAGGGTATCCCGGAGGAACCGAACGAGCGTTTATATCGAATATAGTGGCGTCGGAGACGAACGTTGCTGCGGTGCCGTCGGTAGTGACAAAGGTAGTTCCGCGTGATGTATCCGGAGGTGGAGTAGTGCTGCTGCCGCACGGTTCGACGAGCACAGGCCGGCCATTGTGCATAGTGTCTCGGAATTCGTACTCTGTTCCGTCCGGCATAGTGAAAGTCAGACTCGTGAGGGCGTACTTGTATGACCCGTAAGTGTGGGCAAAAACTCCCGTTGCGATGCATTGCTCATAACCCCGACCCTCACGCCGTCCCTGCATCACGCCCGGCCCGTAGCCCGGCTTTACATCACCCCACCATTCACCCTTCGGCAGATAAATGGGACCCGTAGGTGCAGGCTCATCGTAGCGTTGAAGTCGCCAGTGCCGCTCGATTGGCAACGTCATCTGATAGCCTGCGTCCCCACGTCCTCCGATGCCAAGTATCGGCATCCGAAGGCTAAGGTTTCCACTGTACGGATTGACACTGCCGAGGCCGCTCAAGGCGTACGAGCCGGCCGGCGCGCCGGGTGCGATGCCGGGAGGTGTCCTGCCGTCGGTGACGCTGCGTTGTGCAAGTGCGCTGATATTTGCGAGCGCCACAACAACAACAGCGATGGAGCACAGTCTGAACGAGATTGTAAGGACTATGCGAGATAGAGATGCGGCGATCACCATACCTCCCAGCACGACCATCCGCTTCCGCCTCAGCAAGTTGGTTATATTCATTACTCGGTTCTCCTATTAAGCCCCGACCAGCAAACAGCTATCAGGATGGTGTCGCTCCGTATTTCACTTCACGCGCTGGCGTAGTTCCTGCACGTGCTCTTTCTTGATCTTTACCCCAGTCAACGACGTGTCGGTGTATGGCGCCAGCGTGATGCCGAGCGCGCTCAGCGCCGGGTCCAGGTTCGTTCGCAACTCCTCCACATGCACCGCCTGGATGACGACGCCTCCCGGCGTGGCATCCGTCCAGACCACTGGCGTTAAGACCGCCGCAGCCCGCACGGCGTTGATCGCCTGGCGCAGTTCGGTGAGGTGCTCCTTCATCACGGTCACACCTGCGCTCAGTGGATCGTTGCTGAAGATGACGGTCGTCGCCAGGTCGCGGTTGCTGTACTCCGAGTTGGCTTGTGAGGTGAAGACAGCTCGCACCCGGTATAGATAAGCGGTGCCGCCGCTCGCCGCTGAATCAATGAAGGTGGTCATCGTCGGGTTCGGCGAGAGCGTCGTGTACGCTCCGCTCAGGCTCTGACTGCGCTCGACCTGATAGTGGCTGACAGCGCCGGCCGCCGGAGCCGTCCACGTCAGCAATACTCCGGTGTCTGAAGTTGCTGTCGCGATGAGGTTGTTCGGCCCTGCGCCGCTTGCCGTCGACGCCGGCTCTTCGGTGGCAACGAGTCGTCCGCCGACGTAGATATATTCCTTCGTCAACGTCGGCGTCGGCGTCGACTGCGGCGGTGGGGCGGTGCTGACGACCGCCGGAGCGAAGCCAATCATCCGGCGCAGACTTCCCCACCGCGAGGCGGTCGCGCTGGTGGCGAGCAGTCCGAGCACCAGCACGATGAGCACGCCGACCTGACTCCGCCGGCTCCATGACCGCCGATTGGTGCGCTGGCGCTGATCGGTGTTCTGTTTCGACATAAGTGTTTCCCCGTCACTTGCGATGGTTCGCTTTCACGAACCCTCATTTGGTAAGCGTCACCTCGGAGGATGGCGACTGTCGGCCTGCTGTCGGCGGTGGCTATTGCATGCTGAGAAGGACCAGGATTTCACCCGTCCCTTTAGCCAGCGGCTCCAACGCCTTGCCGATGATCGTGCCCGGACGGTGCAGTCGCACGCCGTGGAAGTCCAATGGGTCAGAGCGCATCGCGAAGCCCTCGATGCCGCTGGTGACGAGCAGGTCGCCGATCATGATGGGTGCGCGCGTGGCATCGACCTTGATGCGCACGCGGCCCGTCGTGGCAATTAGCAGCTTGCCCTCACCGCGCTCGCCAAGCGTGATGCCCGGCTGTGCCGAGACGACGCCGGCGACGCGCAGGTCGTAAGGCGTGGCGGAGGCGAGGACGTGATTGGTGTGTGAGGGGTCAAGGACGACGACGGTGGCAGCGGACAGCAGTTGGCGAGACGGCACCCACTCGGCGACGTCTTGATACTTGGCCGCGATGTTACCGTCAACGAGGATGTCACCCGCCACGTGCAGCTTGGCTGAAGGCGTGAATGTGCCGATCCCGACGTTGCCACCCTGCATTACGTTAAGAGCATTCCCTGCGGTAGTTGTATACACACTGAAGTCACGTGTCCCATTAGGCCGGTAGAGCACGATGTCCTGGCCGTTTGTGTCATCGTTAAAGGCAATCGCGCTCTGCCCTCCAAGCGGAGCGCTGATGCGGAAGTAGGTGTTACCCGGGCTGGCGATATGTAAACGCGAGTTAATGGGTGTCGAGGTGCCGATACCGACGTTGCCGGTATTGAAGAAGATGTTGGTGTCGGACGTCGTCCACTGCGAATCGCCGCCGCCGCCAAACGGCGCGCCATTCAGGAGGAAGTTTGAAGCATTGATCGTGCCCGCGACGTCGAGTTGATAAGCGGGGCTGGTCGTGCCAACCCCAACGAAGCCACGGACGTTGGCGAGGATGACGTTGCCGTTCGCCCCGAAGGGGGACGAGTTGCCGGCAACTCCACCGTGGAGGAACACACTGCCCCCCGTTCCGGAGGCCACGAAGGGTGATGTCCCGCCCGTCCCGCCCGTGATGTTTACTGAACCGCCGAAGCCTCCGCGGGCGGAATCACTGCCCGACACGGGTATTCCGCCGGGTCCTCCTTGCAAGTGCAAAGCTCCTCCCACGCCGCCGGGTCCTCCGTTCCAATTGCCGTTCCCCCCCGTGCCGCCTGTCATCTTCAACGCATCGGGCGCTGCCGCCCCGGTATTGTTAGCAACGCCGTTCGTTCCCACGACTTCAAGCTTGGCCGCAGGACTCGACGTACCGACGCCGACGTTGCCGGTATTGAAGAAGAGATTGGTGGCTGTGGTCGTCCACTGGGTAGCGGCGCTGGATGTGAAAGCCGTCGTCTGCACTGTGCTGTCGGGGAAGACAAATCCTCCGCTCGAAGAGCGAACCTGGCCCGCCACGTCAAGTTTGTAGGCGGGTGAGGACGTGCCGACGCCGACTCGATCAGCGGCGTCCGTGAGGACGACAGCCGCGCCCGTGTCAGTCCAGCCGGAACTGCCGCCGGTTGGGCTGCTGACCGTAATGTTGACCGTCGTTGACGTCGCGACGGCTGAAGCATTATCCGTCGCCACCGCCTTCAGTGCGTAGCTGCCCGCCGCGACGTTGTTCCACACAAACTCGTATGGCAATAAGGTGTCGGTGCCAATCAGCGTGGAGCCGTGAAAGAACTCGACTTTGCTGATCGTGCCGTCGCTGTCTGAGGCAGTGGCGCTGATCGTGATGGTGGCCGGTGCGGTAAAGGTGGCGTTATTGGCCGGACTCGTGATGCTGACCGTGGGTGGGATGTTCGCCGGCGGGCCGCTCGCCGGACTGAGTGCGATCAGTTGCGCCACGCTGGTGTCGGCGAAGCTGGCGGTGGCTTGCCTTTCACCGGTCACACCGGCCGTCGCGATCACTTGATCGCCCGCTTCGAGCGTCAGGTTCGCACCCGTCGAGGTGCGGTCGAATTGCTCGGTCATGCCGGCGGCTGGCGCGATGCTCTGCCCGCCCTCGTGCAGCCCGAAGAAGCCGACCACCCTCGCGCCGTTAATCGTGGTCGTAATGGAGGGGGCGGTGACGAGGGTGCTATTCGCGTTGGCCTACCCGCTGTGCGCGTCAATGGGGGCGGAGGCGTTGACCCCGGAGTAAGAGCAGATGCTGCCCACCGCCGACCGCGTCGTGTCGAACGACCACGTATAAGTGGCGAGATCACCCGCAGCAGCCACCCGGTAGTAGCTGAGCATCGATGAGATAACGCCGGAGCTGGCGTCATCACGGCGAATGAGCGTCCAACCGGCAGGTGCGGTGACGACAGGCATCGTGCCAGCACCGCGGACGAAGATGGTGGCCATCATCACGTCACCGGACTGAGTGTTGGCGGGCCGGCTGACCGTGATCGATGCGGCCGCTGTCACAGTCTCAGCCGTAGTCATCGAGCGAAACGTGATGGTGCCGGATTGCGTGGCGGTTGCCGTCGCGAGACCCGAAGCACCGACCACCGTCTCAGACGCTCGAACCGTCGGAGCGAGACCGGCCAACGCAACGCAGAAGACTAGCGCGAAGACCACCGCGCGGGCGCGCCACATCTTGCTGGTGGAGAAGCTCCGCCGCTGGCGCCGGACACTCCCACTCCCGTCAAGCGATGAATGGCATGGGCGGCTGGGATGCAGAGAGGCGTGTTTGCCGCAGCGCGGCCAGTGATAGGTGGATAGCATGTGGGTCAGCTCCTTGCGGGATGGAAGGGTTGAGCCGCCACTGGCTTTCGCGCTACGATGCGTGCTGTTGAAGGCGATGCATCTGTGAACATGGCAGCAAGTGTGCGGCATGGATCGTATTGTCAACACGGGCCCCATGCGCCACCGGCAAGGGGCGATGGGGTTTTTATCTTTCGCTTAAACAGAAGACATAGTCAGCACCGAGAACTCTCGCATCACCAAACCATTTCGACCCGCTTGAAAGACGAAGGCCGCACTGCCGGACTGTCTGGTTCTCTATGCGGCGCCTTTTCGGAAGCTTCCATGACCATCTCTCAAAGGTGGTTGGTTGGTGAGCACTGACCGCCACCGGCATTTGTAGGGAGTGAGGCTTTACCGATAACGCGTCGGATGAAGAAGCATGCTCGCAAAAAATGTTTCGAGCGGACATCACATGGCTAATCGCGTGCCATTCAAGAGGAAGAATTGAAGAGGTAAGCTTGTGGTGAGAATGCTCAGGAAACGCCGTACGTGATGAAGATTCCGTACCGATGCCATCAAATAAAGCGACTGACGCGAACCGGTTAATCTGGCGATCAACAAGTCATCGAGACCGATGCTGTCAAGTTGGCATGAACGATAGCGGGGATTAACTCTTCTATCAAAAACCGTCCGAACCATTGGTCAGATGTTGTCCCTACAACCGTGAAGATCACCGCCACTATCATCACATTTAACGAGGCGGATAATATCCGCGCGGCATGTGAGTCGGTCGCGTGGGCGGACGAAGTGGTGGTGGTAGATTCTGAATCGACCGACGGAACCGGCGAGATGGCGCGCGAATGTGGCGCGCGGGTGATTGTGCGGGCGTGGCCCGGATTTGCCGCGCAGAAGCAGTTCGCCGCTGAGGCAGCACGGCACGAGTGGGTGTTCAGTCTCGATGCTGACGAGCGTGTGTCGACAGCATTGCGCGCCGCCATCGAAGCCTTCCGCGCGTCGGACGAGGCGCAACTGGCCGACGCTTACCGCATCGCCCGCCGCTCGTTTTATATGGGACGTTGGATTCGCGGCGGCGGTTGGTATCCGGATTATCAACTGCGCCTGTACCGGAAACCTCGCGGGCGTTGGGCGGGAGCGCACGTCCATGAATCGGTCACGATGGACGCTGGCGCGCGTGTCGAGCGACTGGCGGGTGACATACTTCACTACAGTGTGCGCGACGCGGCGCACCACCATCGGATGATCGGCGAACGTTACGCACCGCTCGCCGCGCTGAAAATGTTTGAAGCGGGAAAACGAACCTCCGCGTGGCGCATCGCGGTCGCCGCCCCTGCCGCCTTCGCACGCAGTTTCATTCTCAAAGCGGGCTTCCGTGACGGACTCGCCGGCCTCTCCATCGCCCGCTTCGCCGCCCATCACGCATTCCTCAAGCACCTGCTTCTCTGGGAAAAGCAGCAGGCCGAAGACGTGAGCAGTGAGGAATAGTTTTTGAGTTTTTAGTTTTGAGATTAGGACTAATGCAACAAGCAGCAGAGGAACAATGGATGACACAGATGACACGGATTTATTGCCTTCTGTTCTATCTGTGAAATCCGTGTCATCCGTTGCTTCATTTATTCCATTTTGCGTAAGCCCTAAGCTGAAAACTCAAAACTGCTTTTACCGGGTGGTGTCTGCGGGGGTGCCGACTTGCGGGTTGACGCTCAGGGCGGATGGCGAAAGCAGTTGACGCGGGGCTTCGATGGGTATCGCGAGCGGCAGATCGTGGGGCGCGATTATTTCAAGCAACAGTTCGTCCTGCATTTGACGGTGCCATCCGATATCGCCGCCCCGGTCAAGCAACGCGAATGCGATCACGCCGGTATCTTGTGTGTTAATGATTCCGGCGAGGCTCGCCATCCCGCCATCAATCTCGGTTGGCAGAGTTCCGGTCTTTGCCAGCGCCGCGCCGTCCAGCGGAGTCCCTTCCAGTCGCCGCCGCAGCGTTCCGTAATCGTCGCTCATCACCGGCATCACGTCTTCGAGTTTCAACCCGTGGCGCGTCACTTCGTCGCTCAGTGCGCGAATCACCTTCAGCACCCCGCGTGGCGTCAACAAGTTGCTCTGTCGCCCCGATGCCATTGTAATCCGCACCTGATCGTCGGGGATGTTCAACTCCTGAATGAGAAATTGTCTGACACCTTCGGGGCCACCGGACAGCCCGGCGAGACGGTCGGCGACGAAGTTGTTCGAGTGCGAGTTCATGTACAGCAAGACATTGCTAAGCGGGTATGAGCGGAACACAAAGAGCGGGCTACCCGCCCCTGCCGGGGCCGCGCCGACTTTGGCTTGCCGCTCCGTCTGACCAAGCTTCATGACGCGCGCTAGTCTCTGCGCGGACTCTTCCGGCGACTCACTGTAGTTGAAACAGAAGTCGGGTGTGACTACCACGTCGCCGTTGATTTTGTTGATGCCGCGCGCACGCAACTCGCGGGCGATCATCCCGGCGGCGACATCGCCGAAGGTCGGGTCGCCGCCAGCAACATAAACATTGCCGTTTAAGACTCCGGCTGAATCTGCTTTCCCGTTGACGAAGATGCGCGTCTCGAAGCGGTGGCCCGCGCCAAGCTTACGCAATGACACGAGCGAGGTCGCCAGCTTCAGCAGCGACGCCGGATTGAAGCCGGTGTCGGCGTTATGCGATGCAAATGTTCGACGACCGTCCAGCGTTTCAATTAAGAAACCGTGCCCTTCAGGCTCCTCGCCTCGGACAGCGAGCCATACGGCGGCATCGAGTGTCGGCGGCGGCGCGACCGAAGGTGACGGCAACGCCGCTGCCGCCCGGGCCAGGCTGGTTTCGACGACCGCGCCCGGCTCTGCGCGAGAAAGCGGCGCGAACGAAAACGGTAGGTAAACGAAGACGGCGATTACTATCAGGCCGGTGCAGCAGACAACCAGCAGCGGAACACGAGCGTTCAAACGCGATCCCTCCATGATTTTCGAGAGTTTGTTTACATCTTTCGAAAATGCGCGCGAAGCTTTAATATGCTGAAAGGTCGGCGGGGCGTCAAGTGCCGATTCCCTCATCCAGAAGACGCCCATCGCCGTAAGGTTGAAACAGATGCCAATTCGACGCGCCAAATCATTCTCGCCCCTCGCGCGTTAACGGCATTCGTAAGGTTCATCATTACGTCGATTCCAACTGCTCCACGTCAGAATCAATTCCCAGACATTGCACATGCTTCTACAATTATATTTAGCTCAGGCCGACGATTCCCTCTTCGTGTCGTATCCCGTCGCTCTCTTGATTGTCACGGTCCTCGGTGCGCTGATCGGCAGCTTCTTAAACGTCGTCATCCACCGTCTGCCGCTCGACGAATCTATCGTCTTCCCAAACTCGCGCTGTCCGAAGTGTGGCGCGGCGATTAAGGCATACGATAATATCCCGATCATCAGCTTCATGGTGCTCGGCGGACGCTGCCGCGCGTGCCAATCGCCGATCCCGATTCGCTACCCGGCAGTCGAAGCGCTGACGGCCCTTCTTTTCGCACTCACCTTCATGCTCCGCTCCGGATTGACGACCGCGCTGCCGTTCGATCTGATATTCGTCGCCGCCATCATCGCGCTCATCTTCATCGACGCCGAGCACATGATTCTACCGAACGCGATTACGTATCCGGGAATCGTCTTCGCGTTCGTGGCGCGGGCTTTGATTCCCAATCTCGACGGGACAGGGGCACTCGCCGCCGGCTTACTGCAAGGGCAACCGGCGTGGATGCTGTCACTTGCCGGGGCGCTGGTTGGCGCGCTCGCCGGGGGCGGTTCGCTGTGGTTGGTCGGGTGGTTGTGGGAGCGATTTCGTGGCGTGCAGGCGATGGGCCTCGGCGATGTCAAGATGATGTTGATGGTCGGCGCGTTCCTCGGTTGGCCGCTGACGTTGTTGACTATCTTCGTCGGCGTGCTGACCGGCTCCGTCGGCGGGGTGGCGTTGATGTTGCGGCGCGGAGAGCGCGACATGCAGATGATGCTGCCATTCGGCATCTTCCTCGGCCTCGGCGCGCTCGTCAGTTTGCTGGTCGGGACGCGAATCATCCATTGGTACGTTTCACAGTTCACATTCTGAAATCCGCGCGATAGATAGCGGTCTTCACCAACATCTAACATCTAACATCTTTTTCTTCAGAACTACGCATGGCTCGTTACGAAAATCGCGTGCAATTGGTGCTGGCGCTCCTGATCGGGATGCTGCTCGTCGCCAATCTGTTGACGCTGTCGCTGATGGCGCTGACGCCCGCGACACGCGCGGTTCGCGCTCCCATTCTGTTCATCATCTTCGTCGTCACGTTTTTCGTCAGCGTGCCGTGTATCGTCCTTCTGCCGCGATGGTTATTGCGCCCCTACCGCCGGTTGATTGACGAGGCGGCGCGCGCACCCGTCGCCGTCCGCCCGCAAGCGACGCGCGACGAAGCAGAGTTTGTGCTTGAGACTTTTCAGGAAGTCGTTGCGAAACTCCACGCGCAGCAGCGTGAACTCGAACGGATGAGCGCCGAGGCAGGTGCCCGCGCGGCCTCTGCCGAGCAGTTCAGTGAACGAATCGTCGCCAGCATTCCGTCGGGACTGATCGCCTTCAATTCGGACGGAGCGGCGACGGTCGTCAACGCGCCGGCGCGAATGCTTCTTTCCATTTTGGATGATGCAGAGCGCGGTAGCCACTTCGGACTTCTGCTGCGCGTCGCTCCCGACCTCGCGGAGATGGTCGGGAAGTGTCTACGCTCCGGCGAGATTTACCGGCGCGAGGAAGTGACGGCGACCAGCCCCAGCGGGCAGGTGCGTCGAATAGGTGTGACGGTCGCGCCGATTGACCCACGACTTAACCCGCTTCACGATTCACCACACAGCACTCCACCTGGGCGCGGCGCGCTGTGCCTGCTGACGGACCTCACCGAAGTCGTCCAACTGCGTGAGGCCGTCACACTAAAACGGAATTTGGAAAGTCTCGGCGAGATGTCGGCGGGTCTTGCGCATGAATTCAAAAACTCTCTGGCGACGCTGCACGGCTACGCCCAACTTCTCCAGAGTTTCGAGTTGGACGGACGCAGCCGCGAATCCGCCGCCGCGCTGCTTCATGAAGTACGCAGCCTGTCAGAGATGGTGACGGCGTTCCTCAACTTCGCCCGCCCGCAGACGCTCGCGCTCGAAGACGTGTCGCTCCGCGATCTGATCGATGAATGTCAATCTGAGTTGCAATCTTTCTTTGCCGAGCGCCACGTCTCGTTCGCCGTCGCGGGCGAGTTCCCGGACGTGAGCGCCGACGAGCGCATGCTACGCCAGGCCATGCTTAATCTGCTACGCAACGCCGCCGAAGCCGTCGATGCAGACGCCGCGCGGCGCGAGGTCGATGTGCGCGGCTCAATCGAACGTGACGAGCACGGCGCGCGGCGGTGGGCGCAAATCGCCGTCAGCGACACCGGAACCGGCATCGCCGAGCAAGACCTGCAACGCGTTTTCATTCCCTTCTTCACTACCAAAACGAAAGGGCACGGCGTTGGCCTCGCCCTCGCCCACCGCGTCATCACCGAGCACGGCGGAACACTCACAGCATCCAATGCGACGACGGGCGGCGCAGTCTTTTCAATCAGGCTTCCAATCGAACACTACAGTTAAGATTAATGTCTCACCTAATCAATCTAGCCAATAATTTTGAGGAAGCGCTTAGACGATTATCGACGGTTGAAATGTTTTCGACCAAGTAAGAGATATTCGTCACCGCTCAAAGTTAATTCCTTCATCCCGCTCTTGCTTTTGATCCGGCTCTCCGGTGGCTGTCTCGATGGCTAGTTGTCCTCGTTGCCGGATTCTCTGCTGTGATATACGAAGTTTTTCGGCATCCGCTAAGTCTTGGTATCTGCCCACAGCTTCTTTGTTGATGATCAGGTCTTCGGCAGAGATGAAATTGACAATCAAGCCGCCAATGTCGGTTCCAACCCGATTTCCCCAACACGGCTCAAACTCTAAACCTTTGATGTCAAATAGAACGTCCACACGCTGAGGCGCGATCCCCATCGTGTAAAAGAATCCCTTCTCGGAAAAGTCATTGGGAGAGAGACCCGTGAGTGGAGCACCGAATTTCTGGAGCGCGGCATAGACTCGTTCCGCGTTCTGCTTATCCGGGCTGACCCACACATCCAAATCTTTGGTATAGCGCGGCTCGGTGTGCTTGATGACAGCGTATCCGCCTATTATCAAATACCTAACCTTCTCGTTGTTGAAGGCTTCCAATAGTTCTCTGAAGTCTTGATTCACGCAAATCCTCTCCCTTAATTAAGTGCGCCTCAACCACCATCTCCCATACTGCATCGAATCTGGTTTTGTCGTCCTGGGATTGCCAGTAGTCAAGATCAGGGAAAAGCTCTGCATCTTCAAGCCGCCCATACCACTCTGTAATTGTTCTCTGTGTCATCGCGCTTTCCTCTTCGATAGACCATAAGCAACTCTCAGTGCCTTTGCCTTGATAATCCAACTCTACACTGAAACGAGCATCAACGGGAAAGCACGGCGGAACACTCACGGCATCGAACGCATTGCACGGCGGGGCGCTCTTCACCATCAGGCTTCCGGTTGAAACGGAATTATAAGTTGGCTGTAAACTGATTTCAGCATCAAGGTACGATGAAGTTGAACCGGCAGACAAGGCACAGTATATTTCGCATCAGGAAGGAGTTGAACTAATGGCTACCAGAGAGGAAATCATTGCCGAAATTCAGAAAACGCCGGACGAGCATTTGGCAGAGCTTTATGAAATCATCAAAGACTTTGAAGCAAGGCACGGCGCAGAGGACACATCCGATCTGAGCGTGATGGCAAAATTACGGCGGATCAAGATTTCAGCTCCGCCTGACCTCTCGCTGAAAGCAAGCCTGTATGACTCAGAGGAGAAGGGTGCCCGATAGCATCTTTGTCGCCACTCATCACAACCGACGCCGTCCTCCTCGAAATAGGTAATGCCTTAGCCAAAGACTTCAGAGAAGAAGCAATTGAAGTCATCAAGGTTTTGCGCCGCGCTCAGAACATCGAGGTGCTTGAAATAGATAACCGTCTTTTCGAGAACGGTCTGGCGGCATACGAAAAGTACGATGATAAAAAATGGGGCTTGGTAGATTGCATCTCGTTTGTAGTGATGTGGGAAACCAAAACGACCGAAGCTTTGACCTTTGACGGAGATTTTACACAAGCGGGATTTATAGTCGAAAAGAGTTGACGACAAGACGCCGATAGCGGAAAAGTGTCGAGACATCGGGCGGCATCTTTCATTACGCATTTGGCTCATGTAAACAATTGGTGCGTGATAAGCTTCGGGAATGATTTTCCCGATAACCGAGTTGTTAAGTGAAGAAGCGAGTACCTCTTGGGTCGAGAAACATTTTCACCCACGTGGCTTACAGTGC
>JALZJL010000448.1 GCA_030859785.1 Acidobacteriota bacterium | reverse complement strand
GGCGGGCACAGCCCGCCTCTAAACGGTCGCGCCCAATTGCAACCCGCTATAAGCAAACTGTGTCGCGCGGGCGTGGCTGATTCCGTTGCGGCGGCGCATCGCGTGCGGTAGCATCTCAACTGAAGTGGCAACGCGCTTCAATGGGCCGGACTGACAAGGAGGACGGAGTGATTTCGACGCCACATAACAAACCGAGTGCACCGCGAATCGCCGCGTCAAGTTATCTGAACACGGCACCGCTGATCTGGAGTTTCACGCACGGGTCGCATCGCGGCGAGGTCGAGTTGGTGACGGATGCGGCCCCGGCACGGTGCGCCGACCTGCTCGCGTGGGGCAAGGTCGATGCGGCGCTCGTGCCGGTCATCGAGTACCAGCGGATACCTGAAATCGCCATCGTGCCGGGCGTGTGTGTCGGGGCGCATGCCGAGGTGCGCAGCGTTGTATTGGCGACGCGCATCGAGAGTCTGGCGGAGATTCGCACCGTCGCTCTTGATACTTCGTCGCGCACCTCGGCGGCGCTCATCGAAGTTATCTTCCGCGAATTCCTCCATTGTCAGCCGCGTTTGTCACCGGCTCAGCCCGACCTCGACGCGATGTTGCAGACGCACGACGCCGCGCTGCTGATCGGCGACCCGGCAATGACATTCCCGCGCGACGATATACATGTTTACGATCTGGCGAGCCTGTGGCGCGAGTACACCGGTTTAGGATTTGTGTTTGCCATGTGGATGGCGCCCGAACACAAAGCGACGAAAATGCGCGCCGTCGATTTCGCTGGCGCACGCGACGAAGGGCTGGCGCACGCGGAAGAAATCGCGCGGCAGTATGAGGGGGAACTTGGCCTTCCGCGGCCCGAACTGCTGTCGTATCTGCGAGAGAATATCTGTTACGAACTGAACGAAGAGATGTATGCCGGACTCAAATTGTTTTACCACCTCGCACACAAGCACGGCATCACGAAGACCGCTCGTCCTTTGAGATTTGTTTGACGCTCTACCCCAAGTCAGGCGCGGAGGATTGAAAAAGATGTCGACGACATACTCTTCATTCGAGGGCAATTCATCCGTTGATTTCGCCACGCTCGATCTGCTGCCTTACGGCATCATCATCGTGAACAAACAGGGCGATATTCTGTTCTACAACTCGCGTGAAGAGCAGATCGCTTGCCGACGCAGGGAAGATGTTGTCGGCAAAAACTTCTTCACCGAAGTCGCCCCGTGTACACAGGTGCAGGAGTTTTATGGGCGCTTCAAGGAGACGATGCAGGGAAGCGAGTGTCGGAACGTTTTTGCATTCGTCTTCCCGTTCCTGGGAAGTCCCCGTGGGGTGGAGATTGACCTGAGCAGTTTCGAAAACAAAGGCGAGTTGTTGTGTTTGATCACCATCAGAGATGTGTCTGAAGAGAACGCGCTGCGCGAGCGCATTCTGCTGTCCGAACGGATGCGTGAAGTGGGCGAGGTGGCCGCCGGCGTGGCGCACAACTTCAGTAATATCTTAAACGTGATCCGCGGCAACGCCGAGTTGATGTTGATGCGAATGGCCGAAGATGACACGTTACGCGACAGAGCCGAGAGAATCATGAAGGCGAGCAACGACGGCACCGAGATGGTGCGGCGCATCGGCGAGAGCGCTCGGCAGCAACCGGAGCCATCCGCCACCGCGACCGCCGTTGACCTGAACGAAATTGTCACAGAGGCTGCCGCTTGGATGGACGGATACGTCGAACAGGCTCAGGCGAAACGAGGCGCGCACATCATGATTGAGATGGAACTGTCGCCCGGTATTCCGCCGGTGCGCGCCAGCGCCAGTGAACTGCGCGAAGTATTCGTCAACCTCCTGCGTAACGCGGTGGACGCCACCGAAGGACAAGGTCGCATCACGGTGCGCAGCCGCCCCGAACGTGATTCCAATGTCGTAGAAGTAATCGATACCGGCGGAGGGATGAACGTGGATGTGCTCGGCAAACTGTTCCGCCCGCTGTTCACCACCAAAGGCAAAGACGGCACGGGACTCGGCCTCGCCACCTGCTACGCGATTATGCGCCGTCACGGAGGTCACATTGAGGTGAGTAGCACGGAGGGGGTAGGGACGACATTCACCGTGGGGCTGCCGACATCGTCAACATAGTTTCTTTACTCTCCTGCACGAAACACGCCGCACGCCGTGGCGTATACTCATTCTGAAAGCAGTACGATAAAGATTACCAAAATGATTTGGATTAAAAGATACGAGCTTCACGCAGAAAGCCGAGACGGCGGCCAAAGACCCGTCCGCCGAGTGGTACATAACCTGATGACATACACCATCGACATTCAACCGATTCTTGACCGCGCCCTCTCAGGCGAGCGTTTGACGGAGGCCGATTGCACCGCGCTGCTTGAGTCTGACGACTTTGTGCGCATCGGACTCGCCGCTGACGAGATTCGACGGCGCCGCCACCCGACAGGCATCGTCACATACATTATTGACCGCAACATCAACTACACGAATGTGTGCAACGTCGTCTGCACTTTCTGCGCGTTCTATCGGCGGCCCGGCAAGCCCGACACTTACGTGACGACCGTCGAGCAGATTTGCGAAAAGATCGACGAGACGATTGCGCTCGGTGGCACCGGCGTGCTGATGCAGGGCGGCCTGCATCCTGACTTCGGGATCGAGTGGTATGAAGACTTGTTGCGCACGCTGCACGCGAGGTATCCCGACTTTCAACTGCACTGCTTTTCGCCGCCGGAGATTCATAATATTCATCTCATCTCTGGACTGTCATATGTTGAGGTGCTGACGCGGTTGAAAGCGGCGGGGCTGTACTCGATGCCCGGCGGCGGCGGCGAAATTCTTGACGATGAAGTGCGCCGGCGCGTCTCGACCAAATGCAACACAGACGAGTGGCTCGGGGTGATGCGCGCCGTTCATCAGGTCGGTCTGCGTTCGACGGCGACGATGATGTTTGGCATCGGCGATTCAATCATCCATCGCGTGCGCCACTTGCAGCGCGTCCGCGATTTACAGGACGAGACAAGAGGCTTCACGGCTTTCATCCCGTGGACGTTCCAGCGCGAGAACACCGCGCTTGGCCGCCGCATCACCGAAGAACCGACTGGCATCGATTACCTGAAGATGCTCGCGGTGTCGCGCCTCTTTCTCGACAACATCGAACACATCCAGTCGTCGTGGCTGACGCAAGGATTGCGACTCGGACAGGTCGCGTTGCGATTCGGTGCGGACGACATGGGTTCGGTAATGATCGAAGAGAACGTCGTCTCGGCGGCGGGCGCGCACAATACGGCGGACGAAAAGATGCTTCGTCATTTGATCCGCACCGCCGGGTTCCGTCCGCAGCAACGCGACATCCTTTACCGTCCGGTCAATCGCGACGAGTCGGCGAAAGTCGACGCCAGCGACTCGGCGACGTTGCGCGAGTTGAGCGTCGCGTTCGCGGATTAAGCCCGGTCAAGCGCGAATCACAAAAGAGCAAGAGTTAGGGGCGTGCCTTCCGACTCTCGCTCTTTTTGTTTGAACGCTTTTCTGTGTCAGTGTTGAAGAACAACCTGAGTTTAATTCTGAACAAACTTTAATGTGGCTTTCATCTTCCTTTAATGAAGTGCTGATAGGTTAATGACGGTCATCAGAAGTTATGCGCGTGCTGGTTGTTGAAGATGAAGAGAAAGTCGCGCGGTTTATCGTGCGCGGACTCGCGGCAGAACGCTTCGCGGTTGATGCGACATCTGACGGCGCGAGTGGCTTGGAGATGGCGACTACTTACGACTACGACGTGATCATCCTCGACTTGTTGCTGCCCGGCATGGGTGGAACGGAGGTGTTACGCCGACTCAGGCTCACGAACACGAATGTGCCGGTGTTGGTGTTGACCGCGCGCGATGCAATCGCCGACAAGGTGGAGAACTTCGAGGCGGGCGCGGATGATTACCTGACAAAGCCGTTTGCGTTCGCAGAGCTGCTCGTGCGCGTCAAGGCGTTGCTCAGACGCGGCCCGGTGAGTCGCGCGAGCACACTGCGCGTCGGCGACTTGGAGCTTGACCGGCTGTCACAAACAGTGAAGCGCGCAGGCGGTAGGATTGATCTCACGTCGAAAGAGTACGCGCTGCTCGAATACCTGATGGCTAACTCGGGGCGCGTGCTCTCGCGCACGATGATCGTCGAGCACGTGTGGGATCAAAGTTTTGACGGCGTGACGAACATCGTGGACGTATATGTGCGCCACCTGCGCAACAAGGTGGATGACAAGCACGAGCAGAAACTAATTCGCACGGTGCGCGGCGTCGGCTACTGTGTCAGCGACGGAGCGGACGAATGAACACGCGCTCGATCCGCTTCCAGCTGACGGTGTGGTACGCGGGTTTGCTCGCGGCGCTGCTGACTTTGTTCGGCACATCCGTGTACTTCGGATTGGGTCGCTACCTCGAATGGTCTTTGAAAGATTCGCTCGCCAAACAAGCGCAGCACATCACCTCGACGCACCTCGCGGACGTCGGACTGACAGGTGAGAGTTACGTCGTCGAAGAGATCAGGGAGCACTATGCGCCGGAGATCAACTCGCGGTTCGTGCGCGTCACACGGGCTGACGGAAGCCTGATGTACGTCTCAGGCGTGCCGCAAGACAGAAGCTTCGACCCGACGGGTTTACCCCTGCCGGCGATGCCGAGTGAAGTGGGGGCGCGCGAGGTTCATCTGCCGCAAGGCAACGGCGAAGTGCTGCTCTACACCATGCCTTTCACGGCGCGCGACGGCAGCCGCTTCATAGTTGAGATCGGCGCACCGTTTGACCAGATTGAGAGCGTACTGCACGGACTGTTGTTGACGCTCGGTTTGGGATTGCCCGTTATCGTCGCCCTCTCAATCGGTGGCGGCTACTTCGTGATGCGGCGCGCGCTCGAACCCATCGATGCGCTTACTCAAAGTGCGGAGCGCATCACGTCGCACAACCTGAACGAGCGGTTGCCAATCGTTCCGACGGGCGACGAACTTGAGCGTCTGTCCGTGTCGCTTAACAGCATGGTCGCCCGACTCGACGCGGCGTTCACGCACATCCGCCGCTTCTCCGCCGATGCTTCGCACGAACTACGCACGCCGTTGACGGTGTTGCGCGGCGAATTGGAAGGGATCGCGCAAGATCCGCAACTCACCGCCGAGATGCGCGAGATGATCGGGAGCGCGCTCGAAGAAACCGAGCGGCTGGCGAAGATCGTTGAAAGCCTGCTCGTGATTTCACGTCTTGATGCCGGCGAAGCACGCATGGAGCGGGCGCGGCTTGACTTGACAGAACTGACGGCAACGACGGTTGAACAACTGCGTCTGCTCGCCGAAGACAAAGACGTTACGCTCGTCAGTGATACGCCGGAAACTGTCGAGGTTGAAGGCGACCGCGCACGGTTGAAGCAGGTCGTCGTCAACCTCGTCGATAACGCGATCAAGTACACACCTGCGGGCGGCAGGGTTGAAGTGAGAATCACACAGGAAGATGGGCACGCGCTCTTGGAAGTCAAAGACACGGGCGTTGGCATTCCGGCACAAGCTTTGCCGCACATCTTTGAAAGATTCTACCGCGTGGACAAAGCACGCTCGCGGGCTATCGGTGGTACGGGTTTAGGATTGGCTATCGTCAAATCCATTTGCACGGCGCACGGTGGGCAAGTCAACGTCGAAAGCACTGAGAACAAGGGGAGCCGCTTCGTGGTTCAACTGCCCACTTCTGGTGCTGACATCCCCCTCGCCCAAGCGCAAAGAGACAACCCAACCTACAGGTAACGCGAACGCGGCACAGGAAACCGTCGAAGCCGACGTAACAAAAGAACGTTAAAAAAGCGTAAGCAGTGAGAGGAGAAGAGATATGAGAAAATTTATCATCACCGCGACATACACGCTCGCGTTCGCCCTCGTTCTCGCGTGCAGTGCGTCAACGGGAATCACGACCCCAGGCGAGTCCTCGTCCGAGCCAAACACGATTCAGCCGGAACGGGCAGCACCCGTGCAGGAGAGCGGAAAGGCTCTTGTATATAACTTCGACACGGACGCGCAAGGTACTATGCCCGCCAAGTTTCACGACGCGCTGACCGGCAAAGGTAGTCGCGGACAATGGACGGTCAAAGCCGACTCAACCGCTCCTTCCGCGACGAACGTCTTGGCGCAAACATCGACGGATAAAACCAGCTACCGCTTTCCGCTCGCCATCGCCGACGAAGGCTCGTTCCGCGACCTCGACCTGAGCGTGCGCTTCAAGCCAATCTCAGGGGGTGTTGACCAAGCGGCGGGGCTGGTGTGGCGGTTACGCGATGCCAATAACTACTACATCGTGCGGGCGAACGCATTAGAAAATAACGTCGTGCTCTATAAGGTGCAGGACGGCAAGCGCACCGATCTGCCGGTCAAAGGTGAAGGTCGTACTTACGGTAAAAAGGCTCAAGTGCCGGCGAACCAGTGGAGCGAGTTACGCGTTGTGCAAAGGGGTAATCTCGCCGAAGTTTTCCTGAACGGCATGAAGCTGTTTGAAGTCGAAGACGACACTTTCAAAGATGCGGGCAAAGTCGGATTGTGGACGAAAGCCGACTCGGTAACGTACTTCGATGATCTGCGCGTTACCGCTAAATGAGCAAAGGTGGCTTGGTGAAGAGGCTAATTCTCATATTGCTGCTCTGCTCATCGGCCATCTCCGTTCGTGCTCAACAGCCCGGCTCTGATGAACGGATGAGAGAGCTTGAGCGCAAGCTTGACGATGCCTCGCGCCGGATCGAGCAACTGGTCGGCACCCTGGAACACTTGCGTGCCGAGATGTCACAACTCAAAAGCGCACAAGCGAAAGACAAAATGTCTACCGCTCCATCCGCGGCGGAAGTGGCATCAAATTCCACTTCCGGCAACCGTGAACCGGATGACCCGACCCGTAACTTCACCGAACGATTGATTGAGCCGGAACTCGGCGGCGATGAGCGCGACGCCAAGCTCACCCTCCGACCGGAGATTTTCATTCAAGCTCGTTACTCTGCGCTGCCCATCCGTAACTCCGAAGGAGCATTCGAGCCGAACCTGAGCCTCACGCGGATTGAAACGCGCTGGTCGGGGCGTGTCGGCGAGCGTCTCGGTGCAGGTTTGGAGATTCAATTCCACCCGGCGCTCGACGGCAGCCCCGAAGAACTCGTCAACGATGCTTTTATCGAATACTACCTGAACGACCACGCAAGCGTGCGCGTCGGGCAGTTCATCAAGCCGTTCGGCTTCGACATTCAGCAGTCGAGCGGCGTGCGCGAATCTCCTGAACGAGCGATCTTCGCCGGTTACTTCTTTCCCGGTCAGCGTGATCGCGGCATCAGCTTAACTGGCGATTTAGATTTTCTGAAGACAAGCGCACTCAAGAACATCCGCTACCATGTCGGCGCATTTAACGGCAATCGCTTCTTCACCGACAACAACCGTCAAGCCAACTATCTGGTGCGCGTCAGAAAGATATTCACCGCAGCTAATTTTGCGCTTGGCTTCTCCGCGCAGCGCGGTAAGCAGCTTCTTCC
The DNA here is from genome assembly GCA_030859785.1 of Acidobacteriota bacterium. Classification (GTDB taxonomy): domain Bacteria; phylum Acidobacteriota; class Blastocatellia; order Pyrinomonadales; family Pyrinomonadaceae; genus JACDEG01. The sequence continues at coordinate 1,146 of JALZJL010000448.1, read as the reverse complement.
CGCAGGCGTGTCGGGGAACAACGACGAAAATATCGTCGGTTTAGATTTTCAATACGCTCGCGGGCGGGTGGGTTTGCGCGGCGAGTTTGTGCGGGGCAACATGCCTTCCACATTGCTTGGGATAGAACCTGAGTTTGCGCCCGCCTTTCGTCCCGGCACGCGGTCTTCGGGCGGTCACCTCTTCACCACGTACAGGTTTAACCGTCGAGATCACATCTATGCGCGTTACGACGCTTTCAACAACGATCCAGTGACGGGTCGCAACGTGCGCGCGTTCAACTTCGGCTATTTTCGACCTGTAGGCGAAGGCTCGCGGTTGAGCTTCGATTACCAATTCAAGAACCGCCCGTCGTTCAACGACGACGCCACAAACGGAAGGCTCAACATCACATGGGGCATCGAATTTTAGCGAGGAGACTTGATACCGAAAGATGATTCAACAGCAAAGTGTTATTCAAAGATTAAACGACTTCAAACTCCATAGAGGGCTGGCAGTATTGGTGCTTGTCTTGGGCTTGACGCTCCTTGCCGCGTGCGCCGGCGGACGTCAGACAGCCAACACTACCGGCAACAATGCCAGCAGCGGCGGGGCGGCGAACGAAGTCACAATTTATGTTTCGACCGACCGCATTTTCTCCGAACCCGTCCTGCGCGCTTACGAGCAAAAGTCCGGCGTCAGAGTGAATGCCGTTTATGACACGGAAGAGACCAAAAGCACGGGTCTCGCCAACAAACTGCTCGCCGAGAAGAATCGACCGCAAGCTGATGTCTTCTGGTCGAACGAACCTGTCCGCACGCTCGTCCTCAAGAAGAACGGCGTGCTCGCGTCTTACGATTCGCCGAACGCCGAAGGCATCCCTGGCATCTTTCGAGACCCGGAGAACTACTGGACGGGGTTCTCCGCGCGCTCGCGCGTGATCGCTTACAACACGAATCTGGTGAAGGCTGAAGACGCGCCGAAATCTATCTTCGACCTCGCCGACCCGAAGTGGGAAGGACAAGTTGCCATCGCCGACCCGCGTTTCGGTTCGACTTCATTCCACGTCGCGGCGCTCTACGCTGAGTTGGGTGACGAACGCGCGGATGATTACTTTCGCCGCTTGAAAGCAAATGACGTGAAGATCGTGCCCGGCAACTCGGTCGTGC
>JALZJL010000440.1 GCA_030859785.1 Acidobacteriota bacterium | reverse complement strand
TTGCAGGTGGTTTGTTTCATTCATGTAAAACCATAACCTAATTTTCGCCCGAATTAGATGAGGGTTGACTCCTTTCTGTACAGTTCAACGTTGACCCGGCTCTAAATCTTAGGGCATCCTTCCGCTCTTACATTCATCTCCGCCTGTAGGCGCTCCTGTGAGACTAGTCCTCGTCATGGTACGCACCGGACGCCCTGCCGTGCAGTCTCTCATGGACGTTGGGCGGGTGACGCGCGGAGTTATTCCGCCTGGCAAAAGCAAAGCAGTTGTCCGGTTTGTATAACGAAAGACTCTGAGACGAATGATAAGAGTTATTTTACTCTCCCTACTCTTTTGCCCGCTTTGTGGTCAGGCTATAGGTCAGAGCGTTCAGCCGACAAAGGTTCGCGCGAACGGTGTCGAATTACACTACATCGAGCAGGGGCGAGGCGAGCCGCTCATTCTCCTGCACGGGGGGCAGGGCGACTACCGCTCCTGGGGGCCTCAGGTTGAGGCATTCTCCCGACACTTCCGCGTCATCTCTTATAGCCGCCGCTACAACTACCCTAACGATAACCAGCTCGTGCCGAATTACCGCTCGGCCTATACGGAAGCAGATGACTTGGCCGCATTTATCCGTCAGCGTAAGCTCGCGCCTGCCCACCTGGTGGGTACATCAATAGGAGCATTCACGGCGCTGGTACTAGCCATCAAACATCCCGAGATGGTTCGCAGCCTCGTTCTGGCAGAGCCTCCTGTTCATCGCTGGGCGAAAGATGTTCCGGAGGGTAAGCCTCTTTACAGGGAGTTTATGGCTAATATTTGGGAGCCAGCCGCAAGCGCGTTCAAGGCGGGAGACGACCAAGGGGCGATGAGGATTCTTGTGGACGGCTTCGCCGGTGCGGGCAGGTTCGACGTTCTGCCGCCAGAAGGGCGTGCCGTCGCGATGCAGAATTCCCGCTTTTTCAAAGCGGCCACTTTATCCTCTGACCCGTTCCCGGAGCTGTCCAAAGATAGGGTCAGGCGGTTGAATATACCCACTTTAATCGTAACGGGTGAGAAGACGATCAAGCTTCACAAATTCATCAACGAGGAGCTAGCGCGACTGCTGCCGAAAGCTGAACGAGTGACCATCGCGCAGGCAGGGCACGGGTCGGCGCGTGAGAACCCGCAAGCGTTCAATGAGGCAGTGCTCAAATTTTTAGCTAAACACAGGCTGTGAATGAGGAGACGTGGGAGGCTTACGGTCAGCAATCGCCAGTGTGAAGATTTCGTGATTCCTAATTCGGGCGAACTTTAGGACAGAATGGACGAAATCAGACCCACAGAACGGGATAGGGCGTAGCTTCGCAGTGCGTGAGTTAGACGTAGGAAAGGTGTCCGAACTCGAAACGTCTAACTCACGCGTGCTTTGTTCAGAATCGAAGGCGGGTCGCCCTTTCGCCGCTGTTGAAACAGCCTGTGAAAAGCACCGCGTCATTATTCTGCGGGTCGAGGACCTCAACCTCACCCTTTTCGTTAAACGTATTTGCGTCGCGGCTGAGCGTGATGATTGATCTGATCTTAATGGTGGCGATATGAGTTTTGTCCGGCGCAAAGCCATAATGCATATAAAAGGCGCGGTACTGTCGCCCGTGAGTGCGCTCCCAAATGCCGTGCGCAGTCGTGCGGTACGGGCCTTCTATCGGGTCGGTGTTTTCTTCCGCCATCGTCCCGTCTCGGTTAAACTTTTGCAGGACTCTGATTATCGGAGAGTCAGGCGCCGGCAAGCCGGTTTCGCAATCATTCAAGGCAGGCGCCACCGTTTCCCATACACCTACCAAAGTGTTGCCCTGTCCTTTGTTGCCCGCAGTTTTGCCTTGTTCTACCGTGAGCGAGTCGGCTGATTGGTTGTCGTCTTTGTCCTGACCGAAAGCTGCAGACGACCCGATTGCCAGCGTAGCCATCATCGCCAATGCGATGACGAAGGTTTGTTTCGTTGTCTTCATTTTTCTCCTCTCGACTGAAATCATTTTAATTCACGCTACAACTATTAACGCGACGCCGCTTCGCCAAAACCACCATGCCGGCACAATCTTTTTTCGAGCCAGTCAAACCCGCGAGAAACAGTCAGACGATCTTGCCGATTGTTGCTGCATGAAATCCGACGCGCGGTGTTAAACTTCAGACACCACGCGACGATGCCGCAGCACAGGCTTGAACGCACAAACTGAAACGGACGAACTTCATGCCCGCACACTCATTCGCCCGCCATGAACTGACGCAGTTGCTCGTAGATTGGAGCAACGGGGATGAGACCGCGCCGGATAAACTTTTTCCGCTCGTCTATACGGAACTCAAACACACGGCGCGCCGCTATATGCGGAAAGAGACGCCGGGACACACGCTGCAAACGACCGCGCTCGTCAACGAGGCTTACTTGCGGCTCGTTGACCAGGAGCGTGTTCATTGGCAAAACCGCGCACACTTCTACGCCATCGCCGCTACCGTGATGCGTCGCATTCTCGTTGACCACGCGCGCAGCCACGCGCGCGTGAGACGCGGCGGAGGGGCGGGCAAAATTTCGCTCGATGAAGTCGCCACACTGTCGGATGAACGCGCGGCGGAGTTGCTCGCGCTTGATGAGGCGTTGCAAAGTCTCGCCCAAGTTGACGCGCGGCGCAGTCAAGTCGTCGAGTTGCGTTTCTTCGGCGGCTTGAGCAATCCAGAGATCGCCGAAGTGTTGAAGATTGCCCCGAACACCGTGATGCGCGATTGGAACATGGCGCGCGCGTGGCTCTACCGCGAGATGCGCAAGGAATGCGTGGATGAGACCTGAACGCTGGCAACAAGTCAGTCAACTTTTCCAGTCCGCACTGGAGCGCGCACCGCACGAACGCGCGCTCTATTTGCAAAGTGCGTGCGGCGATGATGCGCTCCGTCGCCAAGTCGAATCCTTACTCGCAGCACACAACAACGCGGATGCTGATAATTTCATCAACTCTCCCGCCGTCGAACGCGCCGCGCCGTT
>JALZJL010000326.1 GCA_030859785.1 Acidobacteriota bacterium | reverse complement strand
CGAAGCCGGTCGGTCTGGCGATTACTTTCCAGCGTTGGGAAGAGGCCGAAGAGATCGACCGGCTCGGACTCGACGACCAGACGGTGAACATCTTCGGAGTCAACGTGCCGAGCTTTCTGCTGCCGGTTAGCCCGGGCCGGAACCTCTCGACGTTGGTCGAAACGGCGGTGCGAGTACATTTACTACGTATGCGCGGCTACAACGCGGCGCATACCTTTGTCGCTCGCCACGCGGCGTTGATCGGCGCGACTAGTGAAGCTGGTCTGACGGAGGAGTCGGGGGCGGGCGATCTTTCTGCGGCGGCAGTGGTGAGGCCGGAGCGCGAGGTGGGGGATAAGCGTGAAGACACATCGAAGTGATGGGGCCGACGCGCCCGACATCGTCATCATCACCGGACTCAGCGGTTCGGGCATGTCCTCAGCGACGAATGCTTTCGAAGACCTCGGCTTCTTCTGCGTCGATAATCTGCCGGTGACGCTGTTGCCGACCTTTGCGCGCCTTGTTCAGTCGGACGACCGCGACAAGCCGCACATCGAGCGCGCGGCACTCGTCATCAACATCCGCGAGGGACATTTCCTGCACGAGTTCCCGGACCAGCTCAAGGCGTTGCGCAACACTGGCCTCAACGTGTTCGTGCTGTTTCTCGAAGCGTCGGACGATGCCCTGCGACGCCGGTTTAGCGAGACACGCCGACCTCATCCGGCAGAGACGGGCACCGGTCTGCTCGAATCAATCCGTGCTGAACGCGCCGCGATGGAGGAAGTGCGCACGCTCGCCGACCATATCATCGACAGTTCGGATCACACTGTCCACACGCTACGGCGCGTGTTGATTGAACGCTTCAGCCACGACCCGCAGGGCACGCCGATGCGCGTCCAAGTCTTCAGCTTCGGCCATAAGTACGGTGGGCCGCGCGATGTCGACTTGCTCTTTGACGTGCGCCATCTGCCGAACCCATACTTCGTCGCGGAACTGCGCGATCTGTCGGGCCACGACCGGCGCGTCGTCAACTACCTGACGGCAAACGCCGAGGTTCAGGAAACTCTGAGACGCTTCGGCGAGTTGCTTGAATACCTGTTGCCGCTCTATCGCCGCGAAGGAAAGGCTTACGTCTCGGTTGGCATCGGCTGCACCGGCGGTCGCCACCGCTCGGTGATGATTGCTAACATGTTGGCGCGTCGTCTGAGTCGCGCCGGCTTTGACGCGGTCGCTAACCACCGCGACGTGAAGAAGGCCAAAGTCCCAAAGCGGAAAGCAGAAAGCCGAAAACCGAAGGCGGAAGGCAGGAAGCAGGCGGCAGCAAGCAGAGGACAGAAAGCGAAAGCTGGAAGGCAGCGGGCGGGGATCGGCAAGCGGAAGGCGGAAGACAGTACGCCGTGAGTGGCAAGTGGCAGGAGGCGGGGCGGGTGGTTGTTGAGTTAGTGACGGAGCGCGATAGTTGATGTCCTGTGTCCGAGGCTTCGGTCGCGAAGATTCACTGACGCACAACTTTCCGCCGGCAAATTGACGGGAAGGGAGGAAATGAAATGACGGACGAGACGGGCAAAGCGGAGACCGCGCGGGGGAAGGCGGGGCCGCACATCGGGGGCGTGGTGGTCACGCACGGCCAGTTCGCTGGCGAGTTGCTGGCCGCGGCGGAGACGATCATCGGGGCCGTGTCGTACATCACGGCGGTCTCTATCGGCTGGCACGACAACGTTGATACGGCCAGCGATGAAGTCGAGCGCGCCATCAGTCGCGTCTCGGCGGGCCGGGGGGTACTGTTGTTGACGGACATGTTCGGTGGCACGCCGACCAACATCGCCGCGATGTTCCTGAAGGAAGGCGAGGTTGAAGTGGTGACCGGCGTTAACCTTCCGATGGTGATCAAGCTCGCCAGTCAGACAGGCGACGAGTCACTGGCCGAAATCGCGCGGCGCGTCCGCGACCAGGGGCGCGAAGGCATTTACCTCGCGGGTGAACTTCTCGCCGGAACCAAGAAGGGTTGAGTGGGAGAGCGCCGAGTCGTGATCGTTAATTCGTTGGGTCTGCACGCGCGCGCCGCGGCGCAGTTGGTCCGCACCGCCGGCGCGTATCAGAGCGCGGTGCGCATTGAGCGTGCCGACCGCAGCGCATCGGCGGACGCGAAATCGATTCTCAGTGTGCTGATGCTGGCAGCGGCGCGCGGCACACAACTGCGAGTCACGGCGGAGGGAGTGGACGAGGCCGTAGCGCTCAGCGCCATCTGCGCGCTGATCTCAAGCGGCTTCGGAGAGATGATTGGGGAGAGATGACCGGGTGATGAGAAGTGCGGGCACACACCGGAGTTCGGATGGCGTGAAGGCGGAAGAGCGCTGGCGAGGCGTGGCCGTCTCTGAAGGCTCGACGGTGGGGCGTGTGCTGCGCATCCACAGCGATGCGCGCCAGCAGGTCTATCGTGCGGCGCTCGAAGAGTCCGAGGTCGAGCACGAAGTAGATCGCTTCCGAGCCGCGATGCGACTGGCGCGCCGCCAACTACGCGGGTTGAAAAGACGTGCGGAACTTGCCCTGGGTGCCGAACATGCTTACATCTTTGAAGCGCACCTGCTGATGCTGCAAGACCGCAAGCTGCGCGACGATGTAGAGGGTTACGTCCGCCGCGGGCGGGTCAACGCCGAGTGGGCGGTGAAGGTCGTCGCGGATCACATTCTTGCCGTGTACGCCGAGGTCGAGGACGGTTACCTGCGCGAAAGGAGCGCGGATGTCGAAGACGTGATGCAGCGCATTCTGGTCGCGCTCAGCGGCAAGGACGGGCACGGTTCGCGCTTGCTGCCGGATGACGCCGTGATCGTCGCCGAGGAATTAATGCCGTCGGTGGCGGCGGAACTCGATCTCCCTCGTGTGCGCGCGATTGCATCCGACGCCGGCGGTTGGACATCACACACGGCGATCATCGCACGCGGTCTCGGCATTCCGGCAGTGGTCGGACTCCGTGACATGTACCGCCGCGCGCGGACGGGTGATGAGATAATCGTCGATGCGTCCACCGGCGAAGTCGTGCTGCACCCGTCGCCGCAGACTTTGGAACTCTACCGGACAAGACTCGCGCGCATGACGGTGCCGACGAATGTGCCTGCGAGTGTGGAAGACGGCGCGACGGCTGTCGACGGCGAAGGGCGGCAAGAGACATTGCATCTGGCCGATGGTGGCGAGGTTTTCCTGCGCGCCAACGTCGAACTGCCCGCCGAGTATGAAGGTGTCAGACGCTACGGCGCGCGGGGCATCGGCCTCTACCGTTCGGAATTTCTGCTGACGCACCGTAGCGCGATGCCGGCGGAGAATGAACAATTTACGGCCTACGTCAAAATCGCGGAACTAGCGGGCGTCGACGGTGCGAGTGTGCGAATGTTCGACCTCGGCGGCGATAAGACGGAGACGGATGACACGGAACGCAATCCGGCGCTTGGCCTCCGCGCGATTCGCTTCTGCCTCCGCCGTGAAGATGTGATGCGAGCGCAGGTGCGTGCGGTCCTGCGCGCCGCGGCGCACGGGAATCTTCAACTCGTACTGCCGATGATCTCTGACATCTCCGAAGTGCGACGCGCGCGTCGCGTCATCAACGAAGAGCGCGAACAATTGACGAGCGAAGGCCACGCCACGGGCGAGGTCAAAATCGGCGCGATGATCGAAGTGCCGTCGGCTGTTTTGGTCGCCGACAAACTCGCACGCGAAGTGGATTTCTTCAGCCTCGGGACAAACGATCTGGTGCAGTATACGCTGGCGGTCGACCGTGGCAATGACGAAGTGGCCGATTGGTTTCGTTCGCTTCACCCGGCGGTGCTGCGCAGCATCGACATGGTGATGAAAGCGGCACGCGCAGCCGCGATTCCAGTTGTCGTGTGCGGCGAGATGGCGGCGACGCCGGTTTACGCCTGCGTGCTGGTCGGTCTTGGGGTCAGGGATTTAAGCATGACGGCATCGGCCATCCCGCGCATGCGGCGCGTCATAGCGGGCATCGACGCGGAGCGAGCCGGCGAGGTCGCGCGAGAGTGCCTCGAATGCGCCACCGCCGACGATGTCGAGGAGTTGGTGCGAGTCCGTCTCGCGATGCTCTGGCCGCACCTTTTTCCGCCGGAGACTCTTCCGGTTCCGATTGAGGTTGATGGATTAGGGATTTAAGTGGCAAGGCAAAAGTAAAAAGGTAAAAGTGATAGTCAAACAAGACTATATATTTGTTCAACCTATATCTTGGAAAATTGGAAAACTGTTTACTTATAACTTCCTACTTTCATGGTCGCGCGCTCGGTATGACATGAATGACGCGCCGCGTGAGCTAAGCCGCAGTGTGGACATCGACGATGCACCGAAGCACATACGTCCCTCCGTCATCACGAATCGAGACGCGAGCACGAATCATCCATCCGACCGGCTCTCGAAGCAATCACGCCTGCGTTTGGCCCACGCCCTGATTGCCAAATCCCTGCTCGAACTCGCGTTCGTCATCGCGCTCGCTACCATCTTCTACTATCAAACTTTTAATCCTTACTTTCGTGGCGCGGTTGATGTCGCCGACGCGCGGCGGGTCGCCGGGTGGGTCGTCGATGAACGCACACCAGCGGCGCGCGTCGAAGTGCAACTCTACATCAACGGTCGCTTCGTCTCATCTGATGTCGCCGCCGAAGCAAGACCCGACGTGCGCCTCGCGGGACGCGCCGGAGATGATTGGCACGGCTTCAACTTCGGCACGCCGCCGCTGCCCAACGGAAGTTATGAAGCCCGTGTCTATGCCATGCACGAAAGCGGCGGCGGACTGCGCCGCGTGTCGCAGCTTATCGGGCAACCACGGCGCTTCCAGGTTGAAGCAGCGGCAGCATCATCTGGCGACGACGCAGGCGTGAACGCCGGTCGGGAGAGACCATGAACCTGGCGGCGCGAGATGTCACCGGACGAGTTATTAGGTCACCTGACTGTGCGCTAGCCGCGTGGGAAATCGCGTCGGTCATCGCGTCGGCACTGATCGCGGAGTGGGTTGTTCTTTCAATCGGTGATGGCGCTCAATGGTTGAATGCGTTCCCACTGATCTCCGCTTTTGCGTTCATCATCTTTTCCCAAAGGACGAGGGGCGAATCATGGCGCGACCTCGGATGGCGCGTCGATAATTTCGGCGCGGCGATGCGACGGCTACTGCTGCCGATGCTCGCCGCGACGATCTTCTGTCTCGCCGTCGGGTGGTTCAACCAGAGCGTTAATTTCAACCGATGGCGCGGCGGCCAGACGATACTCGGCATGCCAGCGCTGGGTTTTTTGTGGAGCCTGTTGCAGCAGTTCATCCTGCAAGCATTCATCAATCGACGCGCGCAGATGATCTGGGGGGCGGGGTGGAAGAGCATCCTGTCGGTCGCGTTGGTCTTCGCTGTGCTGCACCTGCCGAACCCGCTGCTGACCCTCGCAACATTCGCCGGCGGCGCGGTTTGGGCGGCGGTCTATCAGCGCACGCCGAATCTGTTCGCGCTCGGCCTGTCGCACAGCATCATGACCTGGGTGCTGATCTCAAACTTCCCCCCCGTATCGCTCCACGGACTGCGCGTTGGATTCAAATACTTCGGTTGATGTCATTCATCATGCAACTTCGGCAATCAACTTCGGCGATAAACGATGAAAACAGTAACTGTTCAAAGCAGCCACAAAGAAGCACGAAGAAACACCGAAAGGTCGAAGCTGCGGGTATGACTTGGTACCTCTTGTGCTTTTTCGTGGCCCATCTTCTTGCCACAACTGAACTGTTACTGAAAACGGAGCTACTGTACGTGTTCAACGATGCTTTGCTATAATCCGCGCGTGCCATGCATGAGAACGGGTCGGGCGGTCGCCGCTTCGCCGAAAGGTGGAGCGGAGGAAAGTCCGAACACTATAGGGCAGCGAGCCCGCTAACGGCGGGGAGCCTGTCGGCTGAATGACTGCCACGCAGTCGTGATGCTTTCGGGCGACGACAAGTGCAACAGAGAACAGACCAGCCAGCAGTCCACGCGCGCCTTTCGGGGTGCGTGCGGCACAGCGGGTGATGGGTGAAACGGTGCGGCTCCGTGAGGGGCTTAATGTAAGAGCGCACCGGCGCGTGTGGTGACATGCGCGGCCAGGTAAACTCCTCGCAGTGCAAGACCAAATAGGGAGGCGTCAAACAGGGCTGCCCGCCCGAAGCGTGCTGAATCAACAGCGCGCTACGACCTCCGGGTAGGTCGCTCGATCCGGCTGGCAACAGTCGGGCTAGATGAATGATCGCCGCTTCCGCCCTTACCAGGTGGAAGTACAGAATTCGGCTTACAGACCCGCTCTCAACATGCATGGCGACACCAAGCGTCGCGGCTCGCTCACAAGTTTTTCTACGCCGCGCTTTTTTAAGATAATCTCAAGTTAATTTAAGGAGCATCTTTAGCGAATGGCTAACCGAAAAGGGGTCTTCATCGGGGCTTACGTTCCGAATGATTTGAAAGAGAAATTGCGGCGACGCGCCGTCGCCGAACACCGCACGCTGTCGCAAGAGATTACGCGCATCCTCGAAGAAGCCGTCAACGGGCGGAGGTTGCCCCCCGGTGCGATTGATCGCCGCGCCCCGAATTCGCCGTCGCGCCGGCGCAACTCAGACCCGCTTCCACGTCGTCGGCGAGACGACTTACCGCACCCTTCTGAAGAGAGTCCAGCCGGCGAAGGCGAGTAACTCACTTGCTGACCAACTCGTTCACAGTGACTACGGAGAAGATCATCTACCTCGCCGTCGGACTGATCGGTGGTTTCCTGATCGGATTCATCTTTGCGAACAGCGCGAACCTCGGTGAGCAAGAGTCGATGCGCGCGGAACTGACGCGGCTGCGAGCCGGCGCAGCAAAGGATGAGCGCGCCGGGGCAGGCAGCAACAACGCGGGACTGCGTGGCGACGCGACCGACGCCGCGCTCAGTGACGAAGAGTTGCGCCGCGCGATTGCGAATGGCGACGCTAACCCGAACGACATCGAAAAGCAGCGTAAGATTGGCCGTGGGATTTACCTCTACGCGATGAACACGGGGAAGACGGCGCTTCTCCCTGATGCGGTGCGCCTGCTGCGACGTGCGCACAAGGCCGACCCGAAAGATTACGAAACAAAAGTTTTGCTCGCCGAAGCGCTCTTCGATGCGGGGCAGGGTGGCGACGCCGCGTTGATCGCTGAAGCGCGTAAGTACTTCGCCGAAGCACTGGCGACGAAGCCGGATGATGTCAACGTCCGCACCGAACTCGGGTTGACATATTACTTCGACCAACCGCCGAACCCGCGGCGCGCGATTCAGGAATACCGCCGGGCGCTGGCGCTCGACCCGCGCCACGAGATGACCCTGCAAAGCATCGCGGCGGCGTTGATTGTCTCCGGCGAGACAGTCGAAGCGCAGCGACGCCTCGATGAATTACAGAGCGTCAATTCGTCGAACGCGGCGCTACCAAACCTGCGCACGCAACTGGCGCAAGTTAGAGATAGCGCCAAGGAGCGAAAGTGAAGTATCTGGTTTTTTTGTCGCTGTTGGTGTTAGTTACCGGCTTGATCTACTGGCGTCTGAGGCCGTATATCAACGCTGTGCGGCGCGTGTTCGGGGTCGTGCGTGACGCTCAGCAGCGCGTCAACGCGGCACCGTCACAAGCGGCGGACGCGACACGCCGCGAGGCCCACGCACCGCGCGCTCGGGGCGGCGAGAATTTGGTGCGATGCGGGGCGTGTGGGACGTGGCTTCCGGCATCGCGCGCGCTCAGTCTCGGGTCATCTGTCTATTGCTCACATGCCTGCCTAGAACGTTCCGTCGACGCGCCCCGGCACACCCGCCGCTCGGCATCTTAAAATAGATATCAGATGCCGGATGTCAGATGTTAGTCAAGACACGCCAGTGGTGTTGCCAACATCTCACATCTGACATCCGGCATCTGTTCCCCGGTGGTTGTCACTTTTGCCATTTACCTTTTTACTTTTGCCTTCCTGCTGATGTGTCCGCGCAGCGCGCGATTTCTTCCGGCAGCGCATTACCGGCTTCGTGAACCGCACGGTCGGTGTCAGTCAACAGTAGGATGATGATCCCAATGACGAAAAAGAAGATCAACGAGAGGATTGCTTGCCGGTACGAGCCGGTGCTGGCGACGACGATGCTGAAGATGAGCGGCCCCAGCCACGACGTGCCGCGCTCCGAGATTTCATAAATGCCGAAGAACGAAGCCTCGCGCCCTTTCGGAATCATCCGCGAAAAGAGCGAACGCGACAGCGCCTGCGAGCCGCCGAGGACGAATGCGATAGCCGCCGTCATCACCCATGCCTGAGTCTCAGTCCGAAAGAATTCGTAGGCATAAATCACGATTCCCGCCCAGATCAACAGCGAGAGCAGGATGGCGCGCTTGGTTCCGACCACCGCCGCGATCCGCTCGAAGATCAACGCCCCACCGAACGCGACGAACTGCGCCATCAGAAAGATGCCGAGCAGGAACGACTGCGGCGCTTCCAGGCCGCGCGCCACGAACAACTCCTGCGCGAGAAAGACCGACGCCGAACCGATCACGGTTTGAATTCCGTCGTTATAAAAAAGGTAGCTAATCAGATATCTCAACGTATGGCGCAGTCGCCGCAACTCACCGAACGTCGAGCCGAGTTCGGCGATCCCTATGCGGAAGTAGCTTTTATTCGTCGGCAGCGTGCGTGCGGCCTCGCGTGTCCTCAGCATCGCGAAAGTGATGAGCGCGAATCCGCCCCACCACACACCGGCTGACAGCAGTGAGACGCGCACCGCGAACTCTTGCGTGATGCCAAGAGTCTCTGCGCTCAACACCAGCGCCAGATTGAGCGCCAGCAGCAATCCGCCGCCCAGGTAGCCGAGCGCGAAACCGCGACTCGAAACTTTGTCACGCTGATCCTCAGTCGTGATTTCAGGAAGAAAAGAATTATAGAAAACCATCGCCGCGCCGTAACACAAATTGGCGACGATAAAGAGCAGCCCTCCGAATAGGTAACGCTCACCTTTAACGAAGAACAGCAGGCACGTCGCGACGACGGCGGTGTAGCAAAAGACCGCCATTAACTTTTTCTTGAGAACCGAATAATCCGCAATCGCGCCGAGCATCGGCAGCAGAAAGACCTGCGAAAAGACCGCCACCGAAACGCAAAAGGGGAAGAAAGACTTTGCCGTTACTTCGCCGAGTGGCCCGAAATTGAGCAGCGTCCCATTCTCGCCGACAGCACGTTGCGCGAGAACTGTTAAGTACGGGCCGAGAAGCGCGCCGACCACCGTGGTGTAATAGGCAGAATTCGCCCAGTCGTACATCATCCATCCGAAAATTTCGCGGCGGTCGTTGACGGGCGTCGTCCCTCGATCTGTCATCGGCGAGGCGGAATCGTCAACCTGCAACAGTTCTGATTGAGTCACAAGGTCGTCTCTTTGGCGGTCAAAATTTCGACAATTGCCGGCGTGATGTCGGCGAGCGTGCGTATGCGCGACTCGATCATCTCGCGCCGCGCGCCCCACGCGATGGTCGGTACGGGATTGAGCGTGTGATTGCGGAATGATAAGTCTTCGACGTTGCCGTGGTCGCTCGTCAGCACCACGGTCGTGCTCGCCAGATCAACGCGAGCGATCACCGCACGCACGAAACGCGCGAGGCCGGTGAGCACTTCGTGTGCGCCCGTTACGTCCTGGCTGTGACCAACCCGGTCGGTAATGAAATACTCGTAGAGTGTGAAGCGGTGTTCCGCCGTCACACCGGCTAAAACCTCTGCCGCCTCTTCCGGCGTGCGTTCCGCGACATCCTCGCCTGCTTCGATCAGCAAGCGGTTGGTGAAGTCGTGATAGAGCGCACGCCCTGCCCGGAGATCGTCGATCCGGCGAAAGCTTATCCCGGCAGACTCGACAGCGACAGTGGTAGCCGAGACCCAGCGGGGCCTGGCGTCGAAGAATCGTTGTGTGTAGGCGTTAGCAAATACGTTGGGTTCGATGCCGGCGCGGCGCAGTTGCAGGAAGATCGAATGCTCGCGAATGATGGTGCGGAGGACTTCGTTCGGGAAACCCTGTTTGTGACAGCCGAGCGCCGCCGGCGCATTAACGCCCGTCAGAATTGTCGTCTGGCCCGACGCGCTCTGTGGCCGGCCTTCGACTCCTAAGCAGGCGTCGGTTCGGACAAGCACGCCGCCATGCGACAGGCGCGGCTCTTCATCCCGAAAGATCGCGATAGGTTCGGCTTCTTCCACACTAAGCCGGTCGAGCGGGTTGTGTGGGCCGCGCGTTCCGATGCCCAGCCCGTCAACAAAAATAAGTAGCACAGCCATGCGCCGCGATAAGTAGCACCCTCAGCGCAGCGAAGGCAAGTCGAGAGATAAAGGATGGTTTAAGGGATGAGGGATGGTCTAAGGGATGAGGGATGAGGGATGAATACAAAACACCAAAGATCAGTGGCGACTTTTTTACTTCTGTGTGCTGTGCCCTGAATTCTGGTTTTAACTCATCCCTCCGCCCTCATCCCTTACTCAGGATGATGCTGCGCCGACGTGTGGTGACGGGTGTGCGCGCCGTCAGAAGGTGAGGGAATCTGTGTTTGAGCAGCGAGTTGAGCGACTCGTGATGCTTAAAGCCGAGGAGTCGCGCCGCGCGCGAGACCATTCCGTCTGCGTCCTTAAGTGCCATCTCGATGAAGCGTTGCTCAATGTTGTTGACCTCTTCCTTTAACGAGAAATTGAGCCACGGTTCGGCAAAGCAAGCCCGGTGTGTCTGGCGTAGAGACATTACTTCGACCATCTCTTTAGTGATTGTCATCGCGTCGGGCGCCGTCACCGCAGTGCGCTCGATCAGCGATTGCAACTCGCGCGCGTTGCCCTTCAGAGGTAGCGCTCGCATCGCCGTGATGGCTTCGGGAGTGAATGTCACCTGCTTGCCATGTCGCTGGAGCGTTTCGCCAATGAAGTGCATGGCGAGAGCCGGAATGTCGTCACGGCGTTCACGTAAGGGTGGCACCGTCAGGTGAAATGTTTCCAGACGATAGAACAGGTCTTCGCGGAAAAGCCCGGTGGCGACCATCTCCCTGATGTCGCGATTGGTCGCCGCGATGATGCGCACGTTGACTGTCTCAGGCACAAGCGAGCCGACGGAGAGAACCTCTCTGCGCTCAATCAGCCGCAGTAGCTTGCCTTGGTTTTGGTGACTAAGTTCGGCGATTTCATCGAGGAACAGTGTCCCGCCGGAGGCGGTGCGCGCCGCACCCTCGTAGTTTTCGATAGCGTCAGTGAAACTGCCTTTGCGGTGGCCGAAGATTTGCGACTCAAAGAGTGTCTCGCTCAAAGTCGCGCAGTTGATCGTCACGAACCTGCCTGTCCGTTCGCTCCACCCATGAATCGCTCGCGCCAATACCTCTTTGCCGGTGCCGGTCTCGCCCGTCAATAGCACGCAGCCGTCGGTCAGCGAGACGGTTCGCGCCGCTTTAAGTAATGCCGCGGTTTGCTCTGAAGCGTGGACGAATGTGGGCGACTCAAAATATTCTGCGGATCGTTTGTGTGTCGTCAGCACGCGCCGCGCGCAGTGGCGCAGGCGAGCCAGGATGCCGAGATGCTGTGAGCGTGATAAGTGATCGTCAGCGCGTTCGTAGACGATGCGAAACTCGTTGGGCGTGAGGCGGTCGCCCAGCTCTTCGAGGGTTGTCAACAGGGCCTCGCCGGCACTCTCCGGGTCGCCTGCCTGCTCGGCCACTTCGGCTGCCTGCTCGAAAGCCTGTTGCGCGCTCTGGTGACGTCCAAGGCGCGTCAGAGCGCGGCCATAAGTGGTCAGAGCTTCGGATAGCAGCGACTGTTCGCCGCCCTTCAGCAGCGCTTGGACAGCAGCTTTAACGATTCTTTCAGCCTCGGCATAACGTCCCTGAGCCAGCAACGTGCGGGCGCGCGTTTCGTCCACCTGCGCGATGCTGCCACGGTCTCTCAGGTCAGTGAAGATATGCCGCGCGTAATCAAGATGTTTATGCGCCTCAGCGAACCGGCCCATCGAGCAGAAGAGAAAGCCAAGGTTGTTCTCGACGCGTGCGCAGTAGCGAGTGTGTCCGGCTAGTTCGAAATATACGCTCGCGGCGGCGAACTCGATCAGCGCGCGGTCGGTGTAATCCGTCCGCAACTCGGCGAAGCCGAGGTCTTTCAGCACTGTCGCCAACTGACCGTGAAAGCTACCTCGCAACGAGTGATTGTTGATAGAGATGAAGAGATTCGCGTGATCGGTCAACATCAACAGCGCGTCGTGAAGGCGGCTCGCCGAATGCTCAATCAAGGCCCCTCGAAGCAGCGCCTTGGCGCGCAATTCATGGTCGCCATCTCCGAGTCGTGTGAAAGATTCACCGAGCGTCACGCGGGCTTCGTCAAACGCGCCTTCGCGCCAATAGCAGACGGCCAAATCGCAGTACGCCTCGGCGACCCTTCGAGTGTCACTCAGACTTTCGAAAACCGTGAGGCTTTGAGTAATTAAATTTTTAGCGATCTCTTGAGACTCAGCGATTTGTTTGGCACTGCCGATATAACCCGTCAAGACACCTACTCGCAGCAACACTTCTCCGGTCGTCAACCGGTCAAGCCCGTCGAGGTGCGGGCATTCATCAGACTGCGGCCAAATCTCACTCAACTCTTCACGAGCGGATTCGTAGTCGCCAGCCATCTCAAAATCCCTGGCTGTTTGGCAGAGTGAGCGAACTCGTGCTTCGCGCTCACAAGTTAGAGCGCCGTCTAGTTCAATGACTTGAATAGCTAATCTCATGTGAGGCGTTCCTTTCCAATCTATTGCAAGATTTTTGCAAAGGTGTAGGATTCCTGTTCAACGGTGGTATGATGTTTGCGCCAATTTGCTTCGCTTTTACAGTTGCAGTCCCAAACCCTCTCAGACAAAACACTAACCTTTTAGGAGAATACAGACCATGAAACGCTTCCAACAATTCTTCGGTGCGACCCTTTTAACGAGCTTATATGCGGTTTCGACTTTTGCCGGCAACATGGGATTTCCAGCTGCCAGGGCTGAGGGCAACATGGGATTTCCTGCTGCCGCTCCGCAACAGCTCGACGCGACGACGGAGGTATTCATCAACGTCTTGCAGAATATCTTCTTGATGTTCTAAAACAGTCATCCAGTATTTGCCTGTTATGCCGCCGTGTCCCCTACGCACGCGCGACGGGAGGAAGTTGTGTCGCAAAAACCTTGCTGGTGAGCTTTGACGAGCGCCTCTCAAGGGAGATTAGAAGTGTCATCTACCCTGTTATCCTGGACTTCAGGCAACTACCTGAGAAAGAAGCACCCGCGACGACAAGATTAACCCTTTCGTAACACGAAAGGCAATGCTTCTTGAGCCATTTGAAAAGAAATCCGGTGGCTGAGGCAAAACTCAGTTGTGGACGTAACCGTTTCGGGTCAGCGTAGGATTACATCGCGGCGGCAAAGTTGCTTCAATGTGCGGGCGGAGCTTGCGTCAGATGTCGGTCAGGTTCAGGCAGTTGACCGCGCTCGCGGTACAGGCGGAGTTTATTGTGTAATGTTTTGAGGCTGATTTGCAGCAACTCGGCGGCGTGAGTTTTGTTGTTGTCCGTTTTCTGTAAGGTTCGCATGATCATCTGGCGCTCAACCTCATCAATGGGAGTGCCGACCGGAAGTGTGATCGTGTCTTCGCTGCGCGCCCGGGCACGCTGGTCCAGCGGGTAGGGGGCGAGGTGATGGCGCTCGATAATGTCGCCAGAGCAGATAATGACGGCGCGCTCAATGACGTTACGCAACTCCCGCACGTTGCCCGGCCAGTGGTGCGACTTCAAAGCCTCCAGCGCCGTATTGCTGATGAAACGGGCTGGGCGGTTGTGTCGCGTGGCGAGTTGCATCACCAGATGCTGAGAGAGCAACGGTAAGTCCTCTTTGCGCCGCCGCAACGGGGGCATTTCAATCGTGATGACATTCAAGCGATAGAGCAGGTCCTCGCGAAACACGCCGGTCCTGACGGCTTCGTGCGGGTCGCGGTTGGTGGCCGCCAGCACGCGCACATCGACCGGAATCTCCTGCGCGCTGCCGAGCCGCCGCACCATCCGCTCTTCGAGAACGCGAAGCAGCTTTGATTGCAGCATGGTCGGCATCTCGGCGATTTCGTCGAGCAACAGTGTGCCGGAACTGGCTAGCTCAAAGCAGCCCTGGCGACGGGAGGACGCGCCGGTGAAGGCTCCTTTTTCGTGGCCGAAGAGTTCGGATTCCATCAACGTGTCGGGGATCGCGGAACAGTTGATGGCGATGAACGCCGCGTTCTTGCGCGGGCTGAGATTGTGAACTGTGCGCGCCACCAACTCCTTACCGGTTCCCGATTCGCCAGTGATCAGAACGGACGCCGAAGAAGGGGCGACTTGTTCGATCAACGTGTAAATTTCCTTCATCGGGGCGGACTCTCCGACGAGTTCGCCGAACATCCCATGCTCTCGCAACTGCCGTTGAAGCAACTCGATGTCGCGTCGCACCGCGCCGTCCTGGATGGCGCGGTCGACGACGTGGCCGAGCTTATTGAAGTCAATCGGTTTCTCGAAGTAGTGGTACGCCCCCTCCTCTTGAATGGCGCGCACCGCCATCTCAACCGAGCCCCGCCCGGTCAGTAGAATCACAGGAATTTCCGGATGGTGTTCGCGGATTTGACGGAGCAGGCCGAACCCGTCAAGGTGCGGCATCAGGATATCGGTGATGATGACGGAAGGGGCGAACTCTTTGACGTGCTGGAGGCCGGCCACGCCGTCGGCTGCCGCCGCTGTGTCGTACCCGCGCGCGGCCAGGAGTTGACTCAAACTCTCTGCCGTCGCCGGTTCGTCGTCGACGATCAGTACACGTCCTTTGAGCATGAATCGGAGTTTAACACACAAGCCGCGCGATTGAATTTTGATGAGATTGAATGCTGCCGCACGTCCTTCAATCCGGCATTGAAGTCAACTGTAGCCTTCAATGTCAGCCAATGGGATTCTCGGAAAAGCAGACGGCGATGGCGTGTGCCAGTGCGCGCGTCGTGTGCTCGCCTGGCTGGATGTGAATCGCCAGACCGTACTCCGCCGCTGTACTGGCTGTGATGTCGCCGATGCACGCGACGCGGACGCCTTTCAGCAATTCATTCAAGTCCGTTGTGTCGAATAGCCGGGCCAGGTTGTGAACGGTCGATGAACTGGTGAAGGTGACGCAGTCAATAGCCCCGCCGACAAGCATGGCCTCGATGCGTGCGCGGTCGGTGCGGCGTGGAGGGACGGTGCGGTAGGCCGGAACTGCGTCGACGCGCGCCCCGGCTCCTTCGAGCGCCTGCGGAAGATAGTCGCGCGCCACCGCCGCGCGCGGAATCAGAAAGTTGAGATGCTGAAGATTCTCGCGTCCGCCGAGAAAGCGTTCGAGGGCGGCGAAAACGCCTTCGGCTTTGGAATGCTCCGGCACGACATCGACATGCACACGCGCTTCGCACAGACACTCAGCTGTCGCCGCACCGATGGCGCACACGCGCAGGTCGTCGAGTTCTTCGGCCTCGTGCCCGCGCTCCTCCAAGCGCCGCAGGAAATACTCGACGCCGTTGACGCTCGTGAAGATCATCCAGTCGTAGCCGTACAGATTGTCAATCGCTTCGTCGAGTGACGCGAAAGATTCCGGCTCGACGATCTCGATGGTCGGGCACGCCACGACGCGCGCGCCTAAAGCTTCGAGCGCGGCGGTAAACTCGGCGGCCTGCGCAAGGGCGCGCGTTATCATTATCGTCCGACCCCGAAGCGGCGTCGCGGGTGACAGGGCAGAATCGCTGTGGTTGATGATGGACGGTTCGTGTTCCGACATGATGAGTGTGGGGGCGGGCCGCGCGGCAGTCGGTTGGACGGTTAATTCATCGGCCCTGAAAGAAGAGACACCGCGCCGAGTTCCCGGAGGCGGCCTGCCAGCGCGCGGCCCAAATCGACGGCGTCGTTGACTTCGCCTTCGACGGCGTCCCGAATAATCGTGTCGCCAGAGAGTCCCGCGACCAATCCCGACAGATGCATCCGACCGTCGGCGACCACAGCGTGGGCGGCGATGGGAACCTGGCAGCCGCCGCCGAGTGTGCGGAGCAGAGTGCGCTCCGCGGTGCATGCCGCGCGCGTCGGTGCGTGGTCGAGTTGCACGACGAGCGCTTCCGTTTCAGTGTCGGCGGCGCGGATTTCGACGCCGAGCGCGCCCTGGCCAACGGCGGGAAGCATCTCCGTCGTCGGGATGGCGGCGCTGATGCGATGCTCCAGCCCGAGACGCCGCAGGCCTGCCGAAGCGAGGATGATTGCGTGATAGTCGCCGCCATCGAGCTTGCGCAGCCGCGTGTCGACGTTGCCGCGTAAATCTTTGATCGTCAAATCCGGGCGCAGGTACTTTAGTTGCGCGAGTCGTCGCGGACTCGAGGTGCCAACCACCGCGCCGGTCGGTAAATCGCGCATCGAGTGTTGATCGCCGCCATCAGCAGCGATGGCGCCGCTCGTGACCCCGGCGCCGAGCACCAGCGCATCGCGCGCGTCTTCGCGCTCAGTGATCGCGGTGATCGCCAGGCCCTCTGGAATCATCGTCGGGAGGTCTTTTAAGGAATGCACCGCGATGTCGATACGACCGGCGAGAAGTGCCTCTTCAAGCTCTTTGGTGAAGACGCCCTGGCCGCCGATGATCGCCAGCGGCACGTCGCGCATCACGTCGCCGGAGGTCTTAATGATTTCGATCTGCACCTCGGCATCGGGCCGGAGTTCGGCGAGTCGCGCCTTCACCCACCCGGCCTGCCACAGTGCAAGCTTTGAACCGCGCGAGCCGATCACGAAACGCTCTTTTATGTGATGTGCCATGTTGACGTGCATGTCGGCACAGTCGCCTGAAGAGTGTGCCATTCTTTGATGCTCAGGATCAGCATGCTTCACTCCTCAAGATGAAAGATGTCGCGCCACGCCTTAACGTTATCTTCTTCGCCGGTGTCATATGAGCGGCGCAGGCGGTTGATGATGGGATGCGAAATCTTGTTGACGGTCGACAGCAGCAGCGCCTCGATGGCCTGCTCCTGTTCCGGGGTTAAATCGCCGAGGCGTTGGCGCTGACGCTTCAACTCGTCGCGCGCGATGGCCTGCAATCTTTCACGCAGCGCGCCGACGGTCGGGCCGAGGTCAAGATCACGCAACACCTGTTGAAACTGCATCACCTCGGATTCAACGATCAACTCCGCGCGCTCCGCTTCGTGCTCGCGCTCGCGAATATTTGAGGCGACGACCGCTTCTAAGTCATCCACGTCGAAGACAAATAAATTGTCGAGTTTGCCGACCGCCGGGTCGACGTTACGCGGCACGCTGATGTCGATGAAGAACGCGGGGCGATTGCGCCGCTCTTCGCGGGCGCGGGTTGCCATCTCAGGGGTGATGATGTACTCGCCTGCGCCGGTCGAGCAGATCACGATGTCAGCGGCACCGAGATGCGCACTGAGCTGCTCGTAATCAACCGCCTGACCGCCGAATCGTGTAGCTAATTCACGCGCCGCGCGTTCAGTGCGGTTGGCGACCAGAATGTGCGTCGCCCCGGCGCTCGCCAAGTGCTTCGTCGCCAGTTCGGCCATCTCACCGGCACCGACCACGAGCACCGTCGCACCCTTCAACGAGCCGAAGATTTTGCGCCCCAGTTCAACCGCGGTAAAACTGATTGAGACTGCTGAAGAAGCGATGCCCGTCTCCGTCCGCACGCGCTTCGCGACCCGGAAGGCATGATGCACCAGCCGATGCAGCACGCGACCGGCTGTTCCCGCGTCGACGGCGAGCGTGTAAGCGTGACGCACCTGGCCGAGCACCTGCGGCTCGCCGACCACCATTGAATCGAGCGACGACGCGACGCGGAAGACGTGGCGCACCGCCGCTTCATCCCGGTGCGTATAGAGATGCTCGGTGAATGACTCGCGGGGAAGCGAGCGCGACTCGCAGAGGAAACTCCCGACCCGCGCGGTGGCCTCCTGTTCGCGCCCGTTGCCGGCGGTTGTCAGGACCTCGACGCGGTTACACGTCGAAACGATCAACCCTTCTCGGACGACCTCGCCATCGACCAGCGCGCGCAGGCCCGCGGCGCAGGCGTCGTCTGTAAACGCCAGACGCTCGCGCACCGCGATGGGCGCCGTTTTGTGGTTCAGTCCGATGAGAACAATTGACATCAGTTTACGTCAGGCGGTGCGTGTGTGTGTCCGTCTTACCCAAACACATGGTAGCCGCCCATTAAGATCGCGCCGAGAAAAGTGCACAGCACCAGGCCGAAGCCGGCGATGCCGAGCCACGCTGCTTTGCGCCCGCGCCACTGCGCGCGATAGTGAATCAATGCCAGGTACAGCACCCATGTCAGCAATGCGAAAATCTCAATCGGATCGTTATGCCACGCCCGCCCGGTGCGTGACGAAGACCAGGCCATGCCCGTCACGATGCCGAGCGACAGCAGCGTAAAGCCGGCGCCAGCGGCGGTCGTGCCGATATCGTCGACGGTTGTCAGCGACGGCAGGCGGTGGAAGATGGCGCTGAACGTTTTCAGCTTCAGTTCGCGCTCTTGCCAGAGGTACATCACGCTCGCCGCGAACGCCACGAAAAAAGATGCGTACGCGAAAAACAGCAACGTCGTATGCACCGGGAAGAGCCATGCTGCATCGCCACTAAGCACCCTCTCCGGCAACGCACCGGCGGCGGTGCCGCGCATCACGTGCGACAAAAAGACGAGACCGGTCACCAGCGGCAGCGTGAACACGCCGAGCGCCTGTTGCGCGCGGTAACGATAGACCGCCAAGCCGTAAGCGATGACCAGCGTCCACGCCATAAACGAGATCGTTTCGTGTAAGTGGAAGAGCGGGTAGTGGCCGTCTGTGATCCAGTCGGTGGCAATGGCAGCGGTGTGTGCGATGAATCCGAAGGCGAGCGCAAACACGGACACGCGTTCAAACACGCGCCGCTTGTTAACGAACGCCAGGATGGTGTGAATCGCGGCCACCAGATAGCCCGCGAGCGCCGCATATAAGAAAGGTTTCATCGGTAGATCAATCGACGGACAACTGAGTTTGACATTGTAGTTGATGAGAAAATAGCGGGCAAGGTTGTGACCCTAGGGCGAGCGCATCTAATTTCTTAGCACTTGCAGCAGGTAGTCATGATCCCAGCCGGCTTTGAGTTGTTTACGCCTGATGCCCAGCTTGCATGTCTTCTCTTGTTTGAGCAGATTCAGCGCAATG
>JALZJL010000312.1 GCA_030859785.1 Acidobacteriota bacterium | reverse complement strand
GTGATGCCACTGATCTCATAGCCGGCGAGCAACGCCCGCGTGAATCCACTCGCGCTACGGAAGAACGGGAGAGCGTAAGTGTAAGTTGTGACCGAGATATGACGACGATCAAAACTCGCCGGGCCATAGTTGAACGCGCGCCCCAGCGAAAGATCAAGCGAGTCATCGCCGTTGCCGCTTGAATCGGTTAACACCTTCGACCACGTGTAGCTCGAAGTCAGCAGCAAATCGCCTTTGCGCTTCGTGACGTAGACTTGCAGAGCGTTGTAGTTCGAGTTCGAGTCGGAGACTCTCTGCCGGATCGCGGAGTAACCCTTGAAGGGACGCAGCGCGTTTTCGGAAGCCCGCTGGGCGGCGGGCAGACGACCGTTCGCGCTGAGAATGCCGAAGGGCACACGGTTGATGTCCGGCTGGCGAATCAGATGACGTCCGAGATTGCCGACATAAGAGACTTCGGCGAAGATGCCGCGCGGCAATTCGCGCTGCACGCTCATCGAGAAGTTCATCGTGTAAGGCACCTTTAAGTCCGGGTCAATCGCGAAGACTGTATTGAAGGGGGCGAGCGCTGATGCGGTGCCGCCTGATGGGTTGTTGAGGTTCCCGTTCTCGAACTGCACATCGAGAAGGAATGGCGGGTTTCTAATCTGGTCGAAGGTGATGTTCCCCTCCGGGCGGTCGTAGAACAAACCGAAGCCGCCGCGCACGGAAGTCTTGTTATCCTCAGAAGGCGAATACGCAAAGCTGACGCGCGGCCCGAACTTGTGCGCGGCCTCGTACAATCCGCGCGGCGCGCCCGTCGGGATTGATTGAACGAGCGCACTGTCACCACCCGTCACCCGTGACAACTCTTCAGCCGGGATACCGTCGCCCGCACGGATTAGTCCGTTGTAACGATTCGCGCCCGCTGTGATTGACGCCGGATCAATCGTCCCGTTTGGCCGCACCACAACCGCCCGCGCCGGATTGTAGAGAGCCGGGTCGAAGTTGGACATGTTGTTCGCCTGCGTATAGATCGGCGTTCCATATTGATAACGCAGCCCTAGTTCGAGGCTCAGCTTGCGGTTGACTTTCCAGTTGTTCGAGATGAACGCCTCGTACTGGTTGTAGCGGAAGAAGCCGATGGGATCGTCTGCCGCTTCGCTGTAGCGGCGGAAGTTCCCCAGTAACGCGTCGGCAAAGGCGTTGCCCGTCGTGTTCGGGTTGCCGGCGGCGTCGAAGGCGAGGTTACCGGCGTAGGTCGGGCGACCATTCTGGTCTTTGCGGTTGCGGTTCAGAAGCACGCCCGTCTTGATCGAATGGCTGCCGCGTGTGATCGAAATGTTATCTCGGAAAACGATGTCGGTGGTCGGCGACAGCAGCGAACGCGCCGCACCGTTAAAGTTTCCGAATCCGGAGATGGTTGCATCAGGGATGCTTTCATCATACTGCCCGCCGGAAAAGAGTTGCGGGTAAGTGAGACCGTAAGTCTCGCGCTTATAGAGATCGTTGGCGGGCGGGATGCGCTGGCGGTTGAATGAAACGTTGGCGCTCGCTTCGTTGACCACCGTCGAGCTGACCAGCCACGTGTAAGAAACCTGGAGGCCGGTGCCGGGACGCAGGCGGTTGCTCGGAATCGTCGGCAACGCGCCGCCGATGAATGTGCCGAACGGATCAATCAGGTCGTACTTATCGTGCAGATAGCGTCCGTTGACCGAGTGATTGTCGTTGAAGCGATAATCAAGGCGCAGGATTTCCTGGCGGAAGTCGAACGGGTTGGGCTGTTGGAAGGTTGTGTTGTTGCCGGTCGGCGTATCGGTGAAGAGCGACGCCTGCTGTGCCGCAACTGTGTAGATGTTGGCAATCGCACGCCCGTTCGCGGTGATCAAGTTGGTCGGGATAATGTTTCCGGGGAAACATCCGGCGCGATCGGGGAGGCCGCCCACTATCCCACATGGGACGCTCGCCGCATTGCGTGGGTCGCGCAGAAATCCATCATCAGCCGTGCCGATGTTATTATCCGCTCCTCGCAAGCGCCGCGAGAAATCGCCGCCCCGCTCGGCGACCGTCGGAATCGTCGTCAGCGAAGGCGCAGAGTCTTGCCGAATATATTTCCACTCCTGCCCGAAGAAGAAGAAGAATTTATCTTTGCCGCTATAGAGTTTCGGGATTGTGACCGGGCCGCCGACGGCGAAGCCGAAGTCGTTGAAGCGAAGTTTGCCGCGCCGCGGCGCGAAGAAGTTGCGCGCGTCCAAACGGTCGTTGCGGACGAACTCGAAGATGCTGCCGTGATATTCGTTGCCGCCGCTTCTGGTCACAAGGTTGATCGCCGCGCCGGAGTTGCGCCCGTACTCGGCGGAGAAGTTTGATGTCTGAATCTTCACTTCCTGAATGAAGTCAATGCCGACGTTGTTGACGATTGAGTTGTTGCTGCCGGAGTCGAGGTTGTTGCTGCCGTCAATCGTAATGCTCGTCGTGTTGGTGCGATTGCCGTTGACGGACTGCGCACCGTTGACGTTGAGGCTCGTCGTCAGCGCGAGTTGGTTGTCGTCAAGCAGCGCCGAGCCGGGAATCAGCGTCGCCAGTTGAATGAAGTTGCGTCCGTTCAGCGCGAGGTTCTGTACCTGCTCACGGTCAATCACGCGAGCCACTTCGCCCGATGTGGTATTGACCGTCTCGCCGACCGTCGACGTGACTTCAACCGTCTCCGTGACCTGACCGGTTTCGAGCGCCAGGTCGACAGTCAGTCGGCCATCAGCGGTCAGGGTATTGCCCGTCTTCAGGGATTTCTTGAAACCGCCCTGCTCGACCGCGACGCTGTAAGAACCTGCCGGCAGGTTGGTCGCGGTGTAGAAGCCTTCGCCGTCGGACGTCACGGTGCGCGCCAGATTGGTCGCCTCGTTGGTGACGATGACGGCCACGTTGGGGATGACCGCGCCGGTTGGATCCGTCACAGTGCCTGAAATGCGCCCGGTCACAGCCTGAGCGTAAACCGTGCCGAGACTGACAAGGCACGCAAGCAGCAACGCACACAGGGCGCGCATTGGGGAAATATAGGTCAGAGAGCGGTCGGATGTAATTCTCATGGTAAGCTCCAAAATTAGTTCTCGTAACGGGTTAAGACTGTATTGATGACCTTCCGAGAAGGTACTTTAAGACACTGAAAAAACGTAGTTGGATTTAGCGTCGCGCGGCGGGCAACGCACGAATCTTGATGTTGCGGAAGCAAGCTTCGTCACCGTGATCCTGCAACAGGATGTGCCCCTTCGCCGTCTCGCCAAAACCGGCGGTGTCTTTGAACTTGCTGGCGGCGATGGCTGCCTTCAACGCCGGGCTGCCGCGCTCGTATTCGACGACCTTGACGCCGTTCAGCCAGTGCTCGATGTGGTTGCCTCGGATGATCAGGCGCGCCTGATTGAACTCGCCGGCGGGGCGCACCGCCTTGTTATTGCTGGCGGGAATCAAATCGTACAAACTTCCGGCGGTGCGGTTGCCGTTCATTCCCATCTTTGCGTCCGGGTGGCGTTCATTGTCGAGCACCTGCATCTCGAAACTGACGCCCGACTGGCCGGTCTTCGGCAAATTTTCGGAGACGAGATACTTGACGCCGCTGTTACCACCCGGCGCCAGCCGCCATTCAAGCTGCATCTCGAAGTTGTCGTACTGCTCGGTCGTGATGATGTCGCCGCCGCGCCCGCCGAGTTCGCCTTTGGCGGCGACGTGCTTAATGCAGCCGTCCTCGATCACCCAGCCCGCCGTCGGAAACTTGTCCTGATGAAAACCGCGCCAGCCCGCCGATGTCTGGCCGTCGAAGAGCAGTTTCCAACCCGCCTTCTTCTCCGCATCAGTCAGTTTATTTAATGCCCTGCTTTCACTGCGCGTCTTTTGCGCCCGGACGGCGACGCTGTTGCTCATCAGGATCAACAGACACAGACTGAGCGTGACATACCAGGTGAAAGTTCTAGCCGAAGCCGTGTCGAATTTTTGCTTGAGTCGCATAGTAACCTCCCGATCAATAAGGATGAATTTGAACGATTGAGATGCCGGCTGCTTTGGGAGAGGGCCTGTTCTCAGTTTACAGCCGTAGTGGCGTGCCGCAAGACACTTTCACGCGACACGCGGGGCAGCGAATGTCGGCGCGGCCACGAGGGCCGCCGCGCCGCGCAGACGCGGATAATCGACAAACGCGGCGAGCAGAATCGGCGTGCGGACGGCCTCTTCGGTGAGCGCGCGCTCAGCTAGTGCCGCGCGCACAGTGCGTTCGATCATGTCCCACGCCGCCGTGATTTCGCCGCCGATATAGATGCGCTGCGGATTGACCGTGTGAATGACGCTCGCCAGTCCAAGCCCCAGATAGCGCGCCGTGGTTTGAATCGCGGTCATAGCTTTGGCGTCGCCGGAACGCGCGCGCAAAATCAAATCCGTGATGCTCAGCCGATTGCGCCCGTCAGCCAGCAAATCTTTTGGCTCTGTGATAGACAAGTTATGTCCGAAGTAGCGAGAGAGGGTGGCAATATTGGAGATGTACGCTTCCCAACATCCGGAAGCGCCGCACATGCAGCGCGGGCCTTCAATGCTCAGCGGCAAGTGGCCGAATTCGCCGGCGATGTTATCGTGACCACGCACCAGTTCACCATTAATCACGACGCCGACGCCGACGCCGTCAGAGACGCTGACGTGCGCGAAACTGTGGGCACCCGCCGCGTCGCCGTGACCGTGCCACATCTGTGCCAGGGCGCAAGCCTTAGCCGCGTTCTCGATATGCACCGGCATCCCCGTCTCTTTTGCCAGCGCGTCGCGAATATCCACGCCGCGCCACCCAAGCGTCGGCGCATTCAGAATCTGCCCCGTGCGGTGATCGACAATGCCCGGCACGACGACACCGATTCCTTCGCAAAAGGGTCTTGCTTTATGTGCTTCGAGCAGTTTGGCGATTCGCCGGGCGACGATTTTAATCAGCTTCGCGGGTACAAAGACGGTGTCGAAGACGTCGAGCGCGAGTTGCCTTCCGCCGAAGTCGCTAAGCGCCAGATAAGTCTGGCTGAACCGCACATCAACCGACACCACCAATCGGTTCTGCGTGCGAACATGCAGGAACGTCGGCTTGCGCCCGCGCGCTGCTTCGCCGGTCGCACCTTCGTAAATCAGTTCTTCGTGAATCAACTCATTGACGAGGACGCTGACAACGCCGCGCCGCACTTGCATTCTTCGCGCGAGGTCGGCGCGTGACAACGGCTGATGCTCCCGCACCAGATTGAGGGCGATCTGACGATTGATGTCACGCGAAGTCGTGCGTGTCGCGACACTGAAATCATGGGGATTAATTTTACGCATCAGGGGAATGGGGGCGACACTTTGTTCGGAGTTGGAACAATATCCTGAAAGAGCATTCCCGGTCAACCCCTTTTTTAGTTCCCATTAATGCCTTCCGCAAAAGATCATTTACGCAGGCCACCGAGCGGTGATACTAATCGGCATGCGATGCTGTTACGTCGGCCCGCTTCGGTATTTTGATTTGTTCTGAATGTTTATAAACAATGTCTTCGCTTCACAACATGTCGGCGATTGTCACCGGCGCGGCGAGCGGTATCGGGCTGGCGACTGCGCGGATGCTTTACTTGCGCGGCGTGTCAGTAGCACTCGTTGATGTCGACGCGGCGCAAGGCGCGTCAGTCCTCACATCGTTCGGTGCAAACACTGACGCGCGCGCGATCTTCATCGATGCCAACCTGAGCCGCCCGGAAGATGCCGAAGACGCCGTGGCACGCACGGTTGGCGCGTTTGGTCGTCTGAACGCGCTCGTCAACAACGCCGGCATCCAGCGTTACGGAACGGCGGAACAGACGACGCTTGAGTTGTGGCGCGAAGTGCTCGACGTAAACTTGACGGCATCCTTTGTGATGGCACGCGCCGCACTTCCGCACTTCAGACGCGCGGGTGGCGGCGCGATTGTCAACGTCGGCTCGGTTCAGTCGCGCACGTCGCAACGCGGCGCGGTCGCATACGTCACCAGCAAGCACGCGCTGCTCGGCCTGACGCGCGCACTCGCCGTTGACCACGCGCACGAGCGGATCCGCGTCAACTGCGTCTGCCCCGGCACAATCGATACGCCGATGTTTCGCGCATCGGCGGCGCTTGATGCCGACCCGGCGTCGGTGATCGAAGCCTGCGAGCGGATGCATCCGGTGGGGCGCATCGCGCGTCCCGAAGAAGTGGCCGAAGTGATTGTCTTTCTTCTAAGCGACGCCGCCTCGTTTGTCACCGGCACGGAGATAGACGTTGACGGCGGATTGCTGGCGGTGATCGGCGGCGCCCCGAAAAGATAGATGTCAGATGCTGGATGCCAGATGTTAGAATCGGAGTTCTAAACCAAGCGCATCCTGACATGACTTCGATTCAACTGACATCCAGCATCTGAACATCCGGCATCTGCCTTTAACATCTGGTTTTCACATCATGAGTACTAAAGTCGCACCAACAGTTATCGGCCACGGCGCGCCGAACTCGGACATGTCGCCGGAAGAGTTGCGCGCCATCGTCGAAGAAGCGCTGATCGGCGTTGCGCCGGGCGCGCGTGTGCTGGCGATCATCCCGGACAAGACGCGCGACGACAACACCGATTTACTACTTCCGTCGGCGGCGGAAATCCTGGCCGCGCGCGGCGTCGCAGCATTCGATGCGCTCGTCGCGCAGGGCACACACACGCCGATGACCGACGCGGAGAAGCGCGCGAAAGTCGGCGCGCGTGCTGAAGAGTCGTCTGTGCCGGGCCTCGGCCAAATCTTCGACCATCGTTGGGACGACCCGGCGGAACTTGCGACCATCGGCACCCTCGATGCCGAGCGCGTGCGCGAGTTGACGGGCGGGCTGCTCAACACAGCCATCCCTCTGACGATCAACCGACGGCTCGCGCCTGGCGTCTATGACACGGTGTTGATCTTCGGCGCGACGGTGCCGCACGAAGTGGTCGGGTTCGCGGGCGGCGCGAAGTATTTCTTTCCCGGCGTGGCGGGGCCGGAGTTAACGCACGCGACGCACTGGCTCGGCGCGCTCGCCACCGTCGGAGGCACCATCGGTCGCGTCGAAACTCCGCCGCGCCGTCTGCTCGAAGCCGCCGCAGATTTTGTTTCCGCGCAGATCATCTGTTTCACCTCAGTCGTCACACGCGGCGACGACGCGCGCCTCCGCACGCACGCCCTTTTCGCCGGCGACTTCCGCGAAGCCTTCCGTCGCGCGACTGAAGTCAGCCGCCACCTCCACATCAAATACACCGGACGAAAATACCGTCGCGTCGTCGCGCTCCTCGATGAGCATTACGACGACATGTGGGTCGGCGGCAAAGCGAGTTACCGGCTCGGCGCGATTATCGAAGAAGGCGGCGAGTTATTGATCTACGCGCCGCATTTGCACAGCATTTCCGAGACGCACGGGCGGTTGATCGAGAAGTACGGCTACGTGCCGCTCGAACGGGTGAAGGAGATGATCGCGGAGTCGCCGGAGTTGCGAGCGAATTTGTGTGTCGCCGCGCACCTGACGCACGTCGCATACGCCGGGCGGCGCGACGCGCGCGGCGAGATCGTGATGCGTTATCGAATCACGCTCGCCTCCGGCGTCGACGAAGAGACGTGCCGCCGCGTCAATCTCGGTTGGATGGACTACCGACAATTCAGACGCGCCGATTATGAGAGTGATTCCGACACGTTGATTGTCGAGCGCGCCGGACGCGACCTGTATTTAGTCGAGCCGGCGGGACAAACCAAGTGATACAACAGTCCGCGCCGTTTCAACTGGTGCGTGTGGATTTGTCGCCCGCCGATTACGTCCACGTGCCGCAAGCGCCGAAGATTGAGCGGCGTTCGATCTTCGCGCGTGGTGCGGACAATGAGTGGGAGATGTCCGGTGTCGTCGGCGTGAACGCGGCGGGCGAGTGCGTCGGATTGTCGAACCACACATGGTCGCACGTCGACGCGCCTTATCATCTGCTCGCGGACGGCGCGAGCCTTGACGAGATCGACCCGCGCCAATATCTCTCGTCGCGTGCGCGCCTCATTGATCTGACGGATTCAACAGCGACCGAGCGGCGCGAAACCATAGATGGCATCAACTATCACAGCCGCATTGACGTTGCCGATCTGCCCGATGATCTCGAAGGCTTCGACGCGCTGCTGTTAGTGACCGGCTTTGGTGCGCTGATTGATCGCGGTTATCCCATGACAAAAGACGCGGATCATCATTACCCGCATGTGACGCGCGCGGCGGCGGAAATGATGGCGAGCATCCAATCAATCCGGCTGGTCGGTATTGATAGTCCGAGTTTCGACAAGCCCGAAACGAACGCCGCCGCGCACCGCGTGCTGCTCGGTCGTCGCCCCACACCGGTGCTGCTGTTGGAGACATTGACCGGCGAACGTCTGCGTCGTGCGCTCGACCCGTTACCGAAGGAAATCCTATTGACGGTTGAACCATTGCGCGCTTACGGCCAGCGTCCTGACGGTGCGCTGTCGAGCGTCTATGCTTACGCCGCGCTGGGGACGGACGCGGGGCAGTTCGATTCGTTTGTGGCGTTGATGCGTGGGGCACGAGTGTTTTGAAGATGGCTGAACCGGCGTCGGTTTTTCCTACGCTAAGGCCAAACAACAGCCAGCGAACAGTTTTCAGTTTTGAGCTGAAAACCGAAAACTCAAAACTGAAAACTATTTACTCAAGTCTGACTCAAGCGGCGGCGACCGGGTTCGTCAGTACGCCGAGGCCTTCGACTTCGACCTCCATCACGTCGCCGTCTTTCAGAAACACCTGCGGCTTGCGCGCGAAGCCGACGCCGGGCGGCGTGCCGGTCGCAACCACGTCGCCGGGTTCGAGCGTGATCGTCTCCGAAAGAAACGCGACCAGTTCGGGGACACCGAAGATAAGTTGATTGGTGTTTGAGTCCTGCATCGTCTGGCCGTTCAGTCGCAGTTTGATCGCGAGGCGATGCGGGTCGGGGATTTCATCGGTCGTCACGATGCACTCGCCCATCGGCGCGAATGTGTCACAGGACTTGCCGCGCTGCCACTGGCCGTCGGCGAACTGAAAATCGCGCGCGCTGACATCGTTCAGACAAGTGTAGCCGAGCACGTAGTCCAACGCCTTCTCCTTCGTCACGTTCTTCGCGCGACGCCCGATGACAAAGGCGAGTTCGGCTTCGTAGTCAACTTTCTCGCTTCGTGCGGGCAGCACAACCGGTTGATTCGGCCCCGTCACGGCGGTCGCGAACTTTGAAAAGACGATTGGACTTTCCGGGATTGGCATGTTGCTTTCGGCGGCGTGGTCGCGGTAGTTGAGGCCGATGCAGATCAGTTTGCCGGGGCGCGGTACGGGCGCGAGCAGACGCACGTTCGCACGCGGCACGATCAGCCCGTGCTCTTCGGCGCGCGTGAGTCGTGCATTACCGCGCGTCACGCTTTCATACAACGCGAGCGCCTGCGGCCACCACACCCCGTCAAGATCAATCCAGCCCTGCGGAGCGACGGGCACGCGGTGCGTCACTCCGTCAACTGCGGCGCGAAAGTCGAGAATGCGCTCGCCACCATCGAGCAGCGCGCCGACCCGCACGACGCTGCCTCCCACCGACGCATCATTATTCGTAAAAGTTACTAATCGCATTTGTGCTCCAGAGTGTTGAAATGTAAGAACGCTCGAACCGCACCATCACTTTTTGGGTAGTGGCCCGAAGGCCGAGAGATGAGCCGCGGATCAACGCAGATTCAACGGATTGTATTTCTGATCCGCGTTCGTCCGCGTCAATCGGCGGCCTTTGTTGGTTCCCCAACTGAGCCACTGTTACCTTTTGATGGTGAGCACGCCTTTGATGTAATCGGGCGCACGGTGACCGCTTGCCAAAGCGACGGGAACTTCCCCGAACGACGGATAGCGATGCGAGATGAACGGCGCGACCTTGATGTGCCCATCGGAAATCAACGAGAGTGCGTAGCGATAGACCGACGGGCGACCGTCCGCATCGAAGCCCCCCGACGCGCCGACCGGCGAGACCAGGGTCGGCTCTAAGAAATTCACGTTGTTGATGACGCTCAGATCAGTACCCGCGTGGCCGTGCCCATAGAGCAGCACGGTTGCCTGCTTGCGGATCAGTCCCGGAATCTGCGTGAACGAATGGCCCGACCCGGATGCTTCGATCAAGTACTCGATTCTCCGACCGTTCGTTCTCTCCGCGACGGCCTCGACCAAATCGACGGCGCGCGGATCAATCACCTCGGCCCCGAAGCTCTCGGCGAGGGCGCGCTTGCGCTCGTTCGGCTCGCTCACCAGAAGCCGTCCGTCGAACTTCAAAACGTTGCGTAGATATTGTGTGAACAGTAGACCCGCCGGCCCCGCGCCGCAGATCAAACATGCCTGCACCCGCCGCTCTTTTTCTTCAGCGTTTATTTTGTAGCGCGCACTGACGGAGCGCGCCGCGACCGCGTCGGACGAATGCACGATGCAACCGAGCGGTTCAGTCAACGCAGCCTCGGCGTATTCAATGTCTGAGTCAATGCGCACCGCGTTGACGGCGGGGACAGCGATGTAATCGGCCAGGCCGCCGGGCAGACCCGTGATGCCGTGCTCGCGGTAGAATTCACACTGATGCGAATCACCGGTCGCGCAGTATTCGCACATGGGCGTGCGCCGCATGCTGACACAGTTCAAGCCCTGATCAATCACCACGCGGTCACCCGCCCGCAGGTCGCCTACTTCGCTCCCCACATCTTCGACGACGCCGCTGATTTCGTGGCCGAGAATCTGCGGGTGTTCGTTGAGCGGGACGGGCCGACCGCGCACGTCGGTGTGATAGTTGGCGTGGCCGGCGAAGATGTGGATGTCGGTGCCGCATAATCCGACCGCCGCGACCCGCACCAACACATTGCGCGCCCCGGTCCGCTGGCGCGGTACATCACGCAACTCCATCCGTCCGACGTCACACAACGCCAGCGCCCGCATTGACATGGAAGTGTGAGGCTCGATTGAAGTGTCGCTCATTTTGTTCCTGGAGATGAATAAAACGAACTATGCAACATCGGCGCGGAGGAGATTCACCGCGAGAGAACGCAGAGATATAGATGTTAAAAATCATTCAGCCACGAATCACACGAATCAAATCCACTGGCAGCAGTCACACGGAGCAACCAGAGCGATGATGCTGTGACATGCTTTCCCGGTCGGATATTTCATTCGCGTCATTGGTGTCGTTCGTGGCTCATGCTTTTTCTTGAAGGTTACAGCGAAACTGACTGCTCGGCCCAGATTTGAAACTCGCGGTGCTTGTGCTCTTCGGCTTTCGCCAGGACTTCGCCGGATGCGACGCGGGCGAAGTGCTCAAAGACGCGCGCCCCGACTTCATCAATTGACTCGACGCCGTCGATCACGCCGCCCGCCGACAAATCAATGTCGCGTGACATGCGCTCGAATGTCAGCGTGTTGGAGGAGAGTTTGATGACCGGCGCGATGGCGTTGCCGATGGTGGTGCCGCGTCCCGTCGTGAACACGACGACCGTGCAGCCGGCGGCGACTAAGCCCGGCGTCGACTCCTGATCGTAGCCCGGCCCCTGCATCACATTCAGGCCGCGCGCCGTCGGCGGCTCGGCGTATTCGATGACACCTTCGACGCGCGTCGTCCCGGCCTTCGCCATCGCGCCTAAACTCTTGATCGTGATGTTAAGCAGCCCGCCGGCGATGTTGCCCGGACTTGGATTCTCTCCCAACACCGTGCCGAATTTCGACGCATACTGTTTGTACCAGTCAACCACGCGATAGATGGCGCGCCCGGTCTCGACGTCCTTCGCGCGATTCGCCAGCAGGTGCTCCGCGCCGCAGAACTCAGGAATCTCGGTGATGACGACCGTCCCGCCGGAGCGCACCAGAGTATCCGCCGCGCGACCGAGGCTCGGATTTGCCGAAAGGCCGGAGAAGCCATCGGAGCCGCCGCACTTAACGCCGAGCACCAGTTCGCTGATCGAGACTTGTTCGCGCGTCGCCCGGTTAACGTCTTCAAGCATCGCCTCAACCTCGCGCAGCCCGCGCGTGACCGCCGCCTGCGTGCCGCCGACTTCCTGGATGCCGATCTTCGCGAACGGCTTGTTGAATGACTTCTCGCGCTTCAGCAGATACCGCTCGACCTGTGAGAGGTTGGTCTTTTCACAACCGAGGTCAATCAGAATCACGCCGCCAACATTCGGGTGATCGGCGTAGTTGGTTAGTGTCCTCAGCATCACCTCGATGTTCGAGCCGTCCGAGCAGCCGCAGCCTTTGTTGTGCGGCAGAGCGACGACGCCGTCGACGTTCGGATACTTTTGTTTGTTGAAGAGGGTGAATTCGGCGATGGTGGAAATCTGTTGCGCCTCGTGACTGGCGCACATGCTGGTCGGCACAATCAGGACGAAGTTGCGCGTCCCCGTCCGCCCGTCCGGTCGACGGTAGCCCATGAACGTCGCGCGCTCGTGTTCGGGAATGTAATCGGGCGGCGGCGTGTGCAAATGTTCCGGCAGGTCGCGCACCACCGGAATATCATTCGACATGTTGGCATGCGTCACTGGGTCGCCTTCGGCGATGCCGAGCGATGTGCCGATGGGCTGTCCGTACTGCGAAACGAACTCGCCCGCCGGGACCGCGCGTGTCGCGAAGCGGTGGCCGGGCGTCACCGTTCCCATCACTTCCACCACACGACCGTCCAACAAACTAACCTTCAAGCCGGGTGTGATTTCAGTCTTAACCACCGCGACGTTGTCCTTCGGGTCGACGATGATCGCGTATTCGCTGATGGGTGTGACGTGCGCACTAAGCATGTTCTCTTCAGTCTGCATTTATTTACCACTTCCCCTCGCGCAAGCGAGTTCGATATCAACATTAGTGAACCGTCCTGCGGAAATCGATCTCCCGTACGATTTTTACCGCATCCGGTTGAAGAGTAGCAAGCCTTCGACGCCGAGCGGTTCAAGTCTTCGCGCTCCGCTCGGCGTCGATGTCGCTCGTGTCAAGGCGGCCTTCGTCGCGCAGTTCAGTGAAACGTTTGATCGTTTCGCGCACGCCGTCGGTCAGGGGTGTCGACGGCACCGCGCCGACCGTCGCACGGATCGCCGCGTCGCTCAACCTGAGCGCCACCGGAATCGGCGCGCCGCCGAAGGTGACGAGGCCGCGTTGGTGCGGTGGCAGTGCTTCGTCGATGACACGCACCATCTGCGCGACTTCGGTCGTCTCGCCGTGTAGGTTGAAGACGTATGCTCCCGTCGGGGCGCGGTCAGCGCACGCGAGGAAAGCGGCGGCGGTGTCGGCGACGTACTGAAAGTCGGTCGCGCCGCCGAAGCGAATATGAAAGGGTCGGCTGAGGATCGCGGACTTCATCGCCTTCGTCGGGTCGCTCGTCAAACCCGTATCGCGCCCGACGCCGTAGACGGTGTACGGGCGCAACGCCACGCTCGACAAACCGTGGTCGAGAAAGTATACGCGCGCGTTGCCTTCGTTGGTTTGCTTAAAGACGCCGTAATGCGTCGTCGGCGCGTGCGCCGCTGATTCATCGAGCGGCGCGCCGTCGTCGCTCATCCCGAAGACGGCGGCGGAACTGGCATAGACGACGCGCTCCGCGCCCGTCGCGCGTGCCGACTCGAAGACATTAAGCGTGCCGACGACATTGACCATCGCACCCGCGATGGGGTCGGCCTTGCATGTCGGGACTTGCAGTCCGGCGAGGTGAATGACGCGTTGCGCGCCCGAACTTTCGAGCGCCGCGCCAACCGCCCGTCGATCAGTGATGTCACCGGTGACGAAACGAATGCGCGCCAGCATGTCCCCGTCCATCACCGCGGCGAGGCGGCGCGGGTCGTCGCTGCGGTCAAAGACCACCGCCACGTCGCCGCGCTCAATAAGCGCCTTGACGACCCATGAACCGATGAACCCCTGCGCGCCGGTGACAAAATAAGTTTCGCTCATGTTAACAATAATTGGAATTCCGGCAACCGGATTTAATGTCGTCTGGTATGACAAACGGATCGACCGGCAGATTGCCGTTGGAACGCGCGAGAGCATAGACGTGAGCTTTATTTGAAGTCAAGAAAAGCCGTCGCGTCGCCGATTCCAGACGCTCCGCCGGGGAAAAGCAATCGCGACGCGATGGCTCCACAGTTCCTTCGCACCATCGAAGTGTGTCCTTAATTGAATGTGAGGTGTCCTCTGTCTGTCGCCGGTTCACCTTCGCCCGTTCACATAGAGCTTGTTTTATTAATCGTATTGCGTAAACTATAAACGGTCTTTTCATCTCGATGACAGGTACGTCACATCTGTCCACGGCGGTTCGTGCATATGGAATTCACCCAACTCGATTTTTTCATGCGGGTCGTCGAAGAAGGCAGTTTCTCGAAAGCGGCGGATCGCGTTTTTCGCACGCAGCCGGCGGTGAGCATTGCCATCCGGCGACTGGAAGAGGAGATCGGCGCGCCGCTCTTCGACCGCTCGCAGAAAACACCGGCGCTGACCGAGGCCGGAAAGATCGTCTACGATTACGCGCAACGAATCCTCAGCCTGCGCGACCAGGCGCGCGAGGCTGTCAACGAACTGACCACACTGCAACGCGGCCGCGTCCGCGTCGGCGCCAATGAAAGCACTTCGCTGTACCTTCTGCCGCAAGTCATCATCGCGTTTCGCCAGCGCCACCCGAAGGTCAAGGTCGAGATTCAGCGCCACGTCTCTGAGAAACTGCCGCGCGAAGTGCTCGACCGTAACATCGATTTTGCGCTGATGGCTTCGGAGCCGAACGACCGCGACATCGAGTCCTTCCCTGTCCTCGACGACGAATTGGTATTGATCGTCTACCCGAAACACTCACTGGCCGGACATGCCTCGGTGTCGATCAAGGAGTTGGGCAGAGAGTCGTTCCTCGCGCACAACGTCAAAACCGCTTCGCGCGTGAAGGTCATCGAGGCTTTCGAGAAGGCGCACACGCCACTCAACATCTCACTCGAGTTGGCGACCGTCGAGACCATCAAACGCTTCGTGCAGCAGAAGGTCGGGGTCGCGTTCGTGCCGCGGATGTGCGTCCGCGAGGAATTAGAGCGCGGCACACTCGCCACTGTGCCGGTGCGCGGGCTGTCCTATACGCGCACCATCTGGGCGGCCCACCGCCGCGGTGCCACACTGTCGCCCGCCGCCGCAGCCTTTCTCGAAATCCTGCGCCAGACGGCGCGCGAAGCCCACTCGTAAATCGCTGCCGCGTTTCCGTCGGCACGATGCTTGAAGTCGGTGGCCGACGTGGTTCCTTAATTAACCAACCATATAAATTTCGCTTATTCTTTTATTAAATTTATAACTTTGACTTTGGCCGTCAAGACATCTAGGATTCAGGCCAGTAATATGACTGGAGACTCATGATGAAAGCCGCCGAACGCATTACAATTTTCGATACAACGCTGCGCGACGGCGAGCAGTCGCCCGGCTGCTCGATGAATCTTGAAGAGAAGGTGCGGTTTGCGCGGCAACTCGAAAAGCTCGGCGTCGACGTGATTGAAAGCGGTTTCCCGATTTCATCCGACGGCGACTTTGCGGCGGTCACGGCGGTCGCGGCGGCGTGCCGCGAGGCCACCGTCGCCGCCCTCTGTCGCACGACGGAGCAGGATATCAGGCGCGCGTGGGAGGCTCTGCGGCACGCGGCGCGGCCCCGCCTGCATACCTTTGTCGCCACCTCGGATATCCATCTCGAATACAAGTTAAAGAAGACGCGCCCCGAAGTCGTTGAGATGACGCGCGACGCCGTACGCCTTGCTCGCTCGCTGACCGAAGATGTCGAGTTCTCGGCTGAAGACGCGACGCGCAGCGATCCTGATTTCCTCTGCGAAGTGTTGCGGGTGGCTGTCGCTGAAGGTGCGAGCACGCTCAACATTCCGGACACCGTCGGCTATGCCACGCCGACCGAGTTCGCGCAGTTAATCCGTCTGGTGCGCGAGCGGGTGACCGGCGATTCCGAGTCGGTGACGATCAGCGTGCATTGCCACAATGACCTCGGCCTCGCGGTCGCCAACAGCCTCGCAGCCATTGAGGCGGGAGCGCGGCAGGTCGAATGCACGGTCAATGGCATCGGTGAGCGGGCCGGGAATGCGGCGCTCGAAGAGGTGGTGATGGCGATGCACGTGCGCGCCGATTGCCTGCCGTTCGCGTGCGGTGTGCGGACGACGGAAATCCACCCGGCAAGTCAGTTGCTGTCCGAAATCATCGGGTGCGGGGTGCAGCCGAATAAGGCCATCGTCGGGCGCAATGCCTTCGCGCACGAGGCAGGCATTCATCAGCACGGTGTCATCAGCAATCCACTGTGCTACGAGATCATGACGCCCGAATCGGTCGGCGCGCCGTCGAACCATCTCGTGCTTGGCAAACATTCAGGCCGCCATGCGCTCTCGCGGCGATACGCGGAACTCGGTTATTTGCTTTTGCCCGCCGAGGTCGACGAAGTGTATCGTCTCTTCACCGATCTCGCCGACCGCAAAAAGCGCATCTACGATCAAGACCTTCTGTCGCTGCTCACGGCTGAGACAAGGGTGATGGCGGAAGACGCCAGCAACGACGCGGCGCGGGCGTTTGAATGCGTCGGCGCGTAGCATGATTTGACAGACCCGCGGCGGCGACACCGCTCCGGGCTTAATCGTAACGGCACGACCCAAACGAGCGGCGAGCGACCTTTTGATTGACACGCTCGCCGCTCGTTCGCCACTCAGGGTGATCGTGGCGTTTGACATTGACGTTTGACATTGACAACGGCGGTGACGGTACCAACTTCGGCACGTTCGATTGGGTGAAGAGCGCGCGGAGCATGATTGAACCAGGTGTGTGAAGATGAAGCTGAATATAACTGTACTTCCAGGGGACGGGATCGGGCCGGAGGTGACGCGCGAAGCGGTGCGGGCGCTTCGCGCGGTCGCCGAAGTTTACGGGCACGACTTTGACTTTATCGAGAAGCCGGCGGGCGGCGTGGCGATTAGAGAAGCGGGTACGCCACTCCCGCCGGACACTTTGCAGGCGTGTCTCGCGGGCGATGCGGTGCTGCTCGGCGCAGTCGGTGCGCCGGAGTATGACGCACTGCCGACTGAGACACGACCCGAAGCGGGGCTGCTCGCGTTGCGGCGCGCGCTCGGCGCATACGCGAATCTGCGCCCCGTGGTCTGCTACAAGGCGACGGTTAGTTGCTCGCCGCTGCGCCCGGAGATCGTCGCCGGCGCCGACATTTTGATTGTGCGCGAACTGCTCGGCGGCCTCTACTTCGGCGAGCCACGCGGAGTGGTCAGAACCAACTCAGTTAAAGGCGGCGCGGCGCAACTCTCTTCCGCATTTAACACGATGCGCTACACGGCGGCAGAGGTCGAGCGTGTCGCCCGTGTCGCTTTCGAAGCGGCGCAAAAGCGGCGCGGCAAAGTAACATCCGTCGACAAGGCGAACGTTCTTGAGACTTCGCAACTGTGGCGCGAGACGGTGACGCGCGTCGCCGGCGACTATCCCGGCGTGACGCTCGAACATGTGTACGTCGATGCGTGTGCGATGCATCTGGTGACGAACCCGCGGCGCTTCGATGTCGTGCTGACTGAGAATCTTTTCGGCGACATTCTGTCGGATGAAGCGGCAGTCATCACCGGCTCGCTCGGCATGCTCGCTTCGGCCAGCATCGGCGGCCCGGTCGGACTATACGAGCCGGTGCATGGTTCCGCACCGGACATCGCCGGGCGCGGGGTCGCTAATCCGCTCGGTGCCATCGCGTCAGCGGCGCTGCTGCTGCGCTACACCGCGCGCCTCGACGAAGAGGCCGAAGTGCTTGAGGCAGCGATCAGTTCCGTGCTCGACGAAGGCTATCGCACGCCCGACCTGCACGGCGGCCAGAGCAAATACGTCGCCAACACTTCCGAGATCGGCGGCTTGGTCGTCGAAGCGATTGCCGAAGTAGTCGACATGCGCCATGCCTATCACGCAGTTTGAGAGCAGTGGTCAGTAAGCAGTGGTCGGTAGTCCGTAAAGAGCCAATGCTCGCTGATTTAAGTTTTACGGCGTCAACTTTGAAGCGAATGAAGCATCATCATCCTGACCACTGACTACTGCTTACTAACCACTAACCACCGGTCACTGCCTACTGTGCGACAAACACTATTCGACAAGTTATGGGAAGATCACGTCGTCTGCACGCCGGAGGGCGCGCCGTCGATTATCTACATTGATTTGCACCTCGTCCACGAAGTCACGTCGCCGCAGGCGTTCGACGGACTGCGGGCCGCGGGGCGAGTCGTTCGGCGTCCTGAATTGGCGATGGCGACTGTCGACCATAACATCCCAACAACCGACCGTCGTCTGCCGATCACCGACCCGATTGCGGCGAAGCAGATTGAGGCGCTGCGCCGCAACTGCCGCGAGTTTGGCATTCGACTTTTTGACATCGACTCTTCGGATCAAGGCATCGTGCATGTCATCGGGCCGGAGTTGGGGCTGACGCGGCCCGGCATAACCATCGTGTGCGGCGACAGTCACACCAGCACGCACGGCGCGTTCGGCGCGCTCGCGTTCGGCATCGGCACCAGCGAGGTTGAGCATGTTCTGGCGACACAGACACTGCCCCAACAGAAACCGCGCACGATGCTGATCGAGTCCGGCGGCACGCTTGGCGAGGGCGTCACCGCGAAGGATTTGACGCTTGCGATCATCGGGCGGATTGGCACCGACGGTGCGACCGGTTACGTCATCGAGTACGCGGGCGAGGCGGTGCGCCAACTCTCGATGGAGGGTCGGATGACACTCTGCAACATGAGCATTGAGGCAGGCGCGCGCGCCGGCATGGTCGCGCCCGACGAAAAGACATTCGCGTATCTCGAAGGCCGCCGCTTCGCTCCGCGCGGCGCGGCGTGGGACGAAGCCGTGAGTTACTGGCGGACGCTCTCAAGCGATGTGGGCGCGCAGTTCGATCAAACCATCGAGATCGACGCCGGTACAGTCGCTCCGCACGTTACGTGGGGGACGAGTCCCGGCATGGTTGTGCCTGTGACCGGGCGCGTGCCCGACCCCGCCGGGGCGGCGACGGAAGCCGACCGGCGCGCCACTGCCAGCGCCCTCAGCTACATGGGCCTGGCGCCCAACACGCCGATTGAAGAGATTACCATCGACCGTGTGTTCATCGGCTCATGCACGAATGCACGCATTGAGGATTTGCGCGCCGCCGCGAAAGTGATTCGGGGATATAAGTTGAACCCCGCCGTCCATGCGATGGTCGTGCCCGGCTCGCAGGCGGTCAAACGCGCGGCGGAAGATGAAGGGTTGGATCACGTCTTCGCCGAGGCGGGCTTCGAGTGGCGCGAGTCCGGCTGCTCGATGTGCCTCGGCATGAACCCTGACATTCTGCAACCGGGCGAGCGGTGTGCATCAACCAGTAATCGCAACTTCGAAGGGCGGCAGGGAC
This sequence comes from Acidobacteriota bacterium, assembly GCA_030859785.1. Taxonomy (GTDB): domain Bacteria; phylum Acidobacteriota; class Blastocatellia; order Pyrinomonadales; family Pyrinomonadaceae; genus JACDEG01. Next base: position 7,151 of record JALZJL010000312.1, on the reverse strand, counting down.
GCGGCGGACGCACGCATCTGGTGAGTCCCGTGATGGCCGCCGCCGCCGCCATCACCGGCCACTTCACCGACGTGCGCGAGTGGCGGTTCAAGTGATTAGAAGAACAGTTTTGAGTTTTCAGTTTTGAGCTGAAAACTCAAAACTGTTTGCTTTTGAACGCTGATTTCTCTCAAGGATTATGAACCCATTTCGCATTCACACCGGATTGGTCGCGCCGCTTGACCGGCAGAACGTCGACACCGATCAGATCATCCCGAAGCAATTTCTGAAGCGCATCGAGCGGACGGGCTTCGGTGAATTCCTCTTCTTTGATTGGCGTTACATCGCGGCGGGCGGTGCCCCCGATCCTTCGTTCATCTTGAATGAGCCGCGCTACTGGGGCGCGTCGGTGTTGGTTGCGGGCCGCAACTTCGGATGCGGATCGTCGCGCGAGCACGCACCGTGGGCGCTGCTCGATTACGGTTTCCGGGCGATCATCGCGCCGTCGTTCGCTGATATTTTCGCTAACAACTGCACGAAGAACGGCATCCTGCCGGTGACGCTGGCCGAGCCGGAAGTCGCCGAGATGGTCCGCCGCGCCGGAGAATTGCCGGGCTACCGTGCGACGGTCGACCTTGAACGTTGTGAGGTGCGTGACGACGTCGGCTTCGTCGCGCGCTTCGAGGTTGATGCGTTCCGCCGTCACTGTCTGCTGGAGGGACTCGACGACATCGGACTGACACTCCAACACGAACCACACATCACGACTTACGAAGCACGCCGCGAAAGCTGGCGCGGAGTCAATCACGCGGGGGCCGGGTAAGAGAGACGGGGTTTTCATTTAGCCCTTCATCCCTCATCCCTCATCCCTCATCCCTTAATTCATGGCCCTGTTATTGAGAGGCAACGAACTAATCGCCACCACGGCGCTGAGCGCGAAGGTGCTGACGCGCCTGGTCAGGATGGCGGTTCGCCGCCCGCTCATCATCAACGGGGTGGAGTTGCGCTCGCATGATCTGGAGCGACTCGCCGAAGAGGCTCGGCAGACGGCGCAACCGATCTGGCTCGGCACGCCCGATGCCGCACACCTCGCGCCGTCGTCCACCCATGATACAAACGTAGACGAATCGTCATTCACCATTCCTGGTTTTCTCGAAGACGAGCCGGCGGAAGGTATGACCGCGCCGCGTTCGGTACAGACGCACCGGCAGATGGTGCTGCGCCACGCCGAGCAGAAATTGTCGGACGTGTCGAGCCTCTCTGACTTTGAAGTGACGCAGCGTCTGCGCGGCTTTCTCAAAGTCGAAGAGGAGCGTCTGCGTATCGCGCACCGGATGGCGGCGGCTGGGCAGCGGACCGCGGCGGCGCGCAGCTTCGTCCTCGACACATTCGTGACTTACTTGTTCAGGGCGGCGCAGCAGAACGGGCCGGGCGGAGGCGTCAACTCGGCGGCCTCGTCCACGCTCGACGCGCGCATGGGCGACTGTGCGGTCATTGCGCTCGGCGGTTACGGACGCTCTGATCTTGCTCCGTTCTCTGACCTCGACCTACTGTTTCTGCATACCGGCGGGCGTCGCTCCGGCGCTTCGACGCGTGAATTAATCGAGCGCGTGCTGCACCTGCTATGGGACTCCGGCTTAAGCATCGGACAGAAGGTTCACACGCTGGATGAATGCCTCGCGGCGTGGCGCACCGATCCGCATTTCCAGACGGCGATGGTCAATGCACGTCTCGTCATCGGTGATGAAGCGTTGTTCGCCCGCCTCACCACTGCGCTCGAACAGCGACGGCGCAAAAACCCCGAAGCACTGATTGCGACGGCGCGACACGAACGCGCCGAGCGCGCGAAGAAATTCGGCGACGCGATTTACCTTCAGGAGCCGAACGTCAAGGAAGGCGCCGGCGGCATGCGCGATCTGCACACCGCGCTGTGGGCGGCGTATGCACGTTTCGGCTGCCGCACGCTCGACGAACTGCGCGCGGCGGAACACATCTCGGAAGACGAGCGCATCCGCGCCACGCAGTCATATGATTTCCTGGCGCGTGTGCGGCACGAGGCGCACTGGCTGGCGGGACGCAAGACCGACCGCCTCGCGCTTGACCTGCAACCGCACATCGCGGAGCGGTTCGGGTATCGCACGTCGCCGCACCTGCAAGCGTCCGAGCAGTTCATGCGCGACTACTATCGCCGCGCACGTGAGTTGCACCAGTTCAGCGAAGTGCTCTTGGCGCGCGCCTCTGAACGCGGCGAGCGTGTTCTGCGTTGGTTCAATCGAGCACGCCGCGAGCAGTTGGCGGAATCGTTCTCCATCAAGAACCACGAACTCTATTTTGAAGGCGCCCCGTCACTGTTCACCGACAACCCTCTGCTGTTGTTCGAGGCCGTCTCGCTCTCCCAGACCGCGAACGCTACCTTCAGCCACGAACTGCGCGACACGATTCGGCAGCGCTTGACCGCGGTTGACCGAGACTTTCGCGCCGCGCCCGCTCCGGCCCGCCTCTTCCGCGAGATTCTCAATCGACGCGGTCGCGTCGGCGGCGCGCTGCGTCTGATGAATGATGTCGGACTGCTCGGTCGCTACCTGCCGGAGTTCGAGCGCATCAGTCTGTTGATTCAACACGATCTGTATCACCACTACACCATTGACGAGCACACGCTCCGCGCCATCGACGTGCTCGACGAGTTGGCCGTCGGCGGCGGCGCGGTGAACTCTCATGACCGCACCCAGACGCAACTGCGCGAGGCGCTCGCCGAAATCGAAGATGTCGCGCCGCTCTATCTCTCGCTCCTGTTGCACGACCTCGGCAAGGGACGTGGCCGGGGGCACATCGCGCGCGGGACGGTCATCGCGGAGCACGTCTGCCGCCGCCTCAACCTCGACGAAGCGGAAGCGGCGAGGATCGTGCTGCTGGTCAGACATCATGTGCTGATGGCGCACGTTTCGCAGCGCCGCGATTTGAGCGAGCCGCGCCTGGCGGCGGACTTCGCGCGCGAGGTCGGTGGCCTCGGCGCGCTGAACATGTTGCTGCTGCTGACCTATGCCGATATGTCCGCGGTCGGCCCCGGCGTGTGGAGTGATTGGAAGGGTGCGTTGCTGTGCGATTTGTACCGGCGCGCGCGTGAATACTTCGACGGCGGCGAGACGACCGTCGCCGTCGCCGACGAAGTGGCACGCGTCAAGCGGCAAGTCCTCGCCACGTTAGGCAACGACGAGACCGCCGCGCAAATAATCGAACACCACTTCCGCCTGCTGCCGGAACGTTACGCGCGTGCGGCCAATCATGAAACGGTATTGATGCACCTGCGTCTGATTGAGGAACTTCAGAGCGCAGGCACGGAAGTAATTTCCTGTCACTGGTTGGCGCGGGCCGACGGCACGACCGGCTTAAGCGTCGCGGGGCGCGACCGGCGTGGACTGTTCGCCGACCTGGCGGGCGCGCTCGCCGCGCAGGGTGTCGAGATTCTGAGTGCCAACCTGAACACGCGCAGCGACGGAATCGCGGTCGACAACTTCGAGATTCGCGACGCGGCGACGCGGCAGGCAGTCGCCGAGCACCGGCGGACGCGAATCGAGCGCGAGTTGCGGGCCGCCGTGTCGGGCAGCGCAGACGTTGCGGCGCTGGTCGAACGCTGGCAGACGCGCAACGCACCGCGCCGTCTGAAGGCTTTCACGGCGCGCCCGCGCTCGGCCCCGCGCGTCGAGTGTAGTAATCGCATCGCCGACGCGACGACCGTCGTCGAGGTGCATGCCGCTGACGAACCCGGTCTCGCTTACAAAATCGCCAGCGTGCTCGCCGGCTTCGGCGTCAACATCGTCTTCGCGCGCGTCGCCACCGAAAAGTGCGACGCGTTCGATGTGTTCTATGTCACCGGCGACAGCGGAGAAAAACTCTCCGAGGCCGAAGCGAGCCGACTCAAAGCGGCGCTCGTTAAATCACTCGCGGCCCCGACCGGCGGCGCCGACGAAACAGAATCGTTCACAACTTACCAAAGTGAGGTGGTCGCCGAATGAAAAAGATCGAAGCGATTATCAGGCCGCACCTGCTCGATGCGGTCAAGAATTCTCTCCAAGAGATCGACGTTAAGGGGATGACCGTCGGCGAAGTACAAGGTTATGGCCGCCAACGCGGGCATACTGAAACGTACCGCGGCGCGGAGTATCAGATTGACTTCATCCCGAAGCTGAAGATCGAAATTATCATCCCTGACGACATCGAAGATATGGTCGTCTACGCCATCACCAAAGCGGCGCAGACCGGCAAGTTCGGCGACGGAAAAATCTTCGTCACCAACATCGACGATGTGATCCGCATCCGCACCGGCGAGCGCGGCGAAGCGGCACTGTGACTTAAGGGATGAGGGATGAAATACCGAGATGGTTAACAAGTCCTGTCTTCTCTTCTGTATCCGTTCCCGTTCCTGTTCCCTTGCCGTTGCTCGCGATAGTCGTCGTTTAATTTCTGTGCTTGTTTATTTTCTAGCCTCTTGCCCAAAGGAGTTCTGTGCATCATGAATAGTCTGGTAAGAATGCGTCACGCTGGATTCTCTCTCTTTCTCTTAGTTTTGTGCCCGGTCGGGATGGCCCTCGCGCAGACCGCCGCGGCGGAGACAAGCAGTAGCGCCGAGGATCGTCTGAGTAAGTTAGAGTTGGCGACGAGCGCGGCACAAAGCGCGGGCGATAATGCGTGGATGCTGGTGTCAGCCGCGCTGGTACTGATGATGACCGGCCCCGGCCTCGCGCTTTTTTACGGCGGACTGGTGCGGCGCAAGAACGTGCTCGCGACGATGATGCAGAGTTTCATCCTGATGGCGGTCGTAACGGTGATGTGGGCGCTCTACGGTTACAGCCTCGCGTTCTCCGAAGGCAACAGCTTCATCGGTGGCTTCGGCTATGCGCTGTTGAACGGCGTCGGCGCTGACCCGAACACAACCTACGCCGCGACGATCCCGCACCAGACATTCATGATTTATCAATTGATGTTTGCGGTCATTACGCCGGCACTGATTACCGGCGCGTTCGCCGAGCGGATGAAGTTCAGTGCGATGCTGCTGTTCATGATTCTGTGGACGACGTTCATCTACTTTCCGCTGGCGCACATGGTCTGGGGTCAGGGCGGATTGCTCAACGCCGCGCTCGGCGGCTGGCTTCCGACGCTCGACTTCGCGGGCGGCACGGTGGTGCATGTCAGTTCCGGCGTGTCGGCGCTCGTCTGTGCGATCTATCTCGGCAAGCGCATCGGCTACCCGCAGCAACCGATGCGACCCCACAACCTGACACTCAGCTTCATTGGCGCGTGTCTGCTATGGGTCGGCTGGTTCGGCTTCAATGCCGGCAGCGCTCTTTCGGCGAGCAGCCTTGCGACGAGCGCGTTCGTCACGACGCACTTCGCGGCGGCGGCGGCGGCGCTGGCATGGGCGGGCGTCGAATGGCTGCGCTTAGGCAAACCGACGGTGCTCGGTGCGACATCGGGCGCGGTCGCCGGACTCGTCGCGATCACGCCGGGTGCGGGCTTCGTGACGCCGATGTCGGCGCTCATCATCGGCGTCGCGGCCGGCGTCGTGTGCTATCTGATGACCTCGGCGGCGAAGCGCGCGCTCGGCTACGACGACTCGCTCGACGTGTTCGGCATTCACGGCGCGGGCGGCACGCTCGGCGCACTTTTGACCGGCGTCTTCGCGGCGCGCGCCGTCAACCCGATCTTCAAAGACGCCGCCGGGCAACCGCTCCCGGTGGGACTGCTCGACGGCAACAGCGCGCAGATGCTGAACCAGATCGGTGGCATCGCCATCGCGATGGTCGTCGCCGTCGTCGGCTCGCTGATTATCCTAAAGGTGGTTGATCTGCTTGTCGGCGTGAGAGTCAGTGCCGAGGACGAGATGACCGGACTCGACCTGACGCAGCACGGCGAAGAGGGTTACGAATTGGGCTTTGACCTGACGTCGGCGCCCGCAGCGTTCGGCGGGGCGACCGCCACGCCACAAGCTGCGCGTCTCGTCGCACAAAAAATCAACGAGTAAGGCGAATCAACAACGCGTCACCCAGAAGGCGCAAAGACACGAACGGAGCCGACAACTCCGCTTTGTGTCTTTGTCGACTTTAAATTTTTCCGCAACACTGCCACTTATTCACGTTCCCCCGCGAACGCCTCGACTTCTTTGAGATAGACGAGGTCGCGTCCTTCCACCTCGACCGAGAGGAAGCGCCGGCGGCGCACCAGGTCCTGAATCGCCGCACGTGTCATCCCGCACAACTCCGCCGCTTTGGCCTGGCTAATCAGCGCCGCTTCGTGTGCATCCCACTGCTTCTCCGATTTCTTTGTCATCGAACTAACCTCCACTGTTTCCCTCTATTATGAGCGTGCCCTGAAGCCATTGACTTCACTTGTGATGAAAGCTCGTCTTATAAGCACCGGCGTGGCGGCACGAGCGAACCTGACTGCTTTCACGCTTACTTCAATGTCGCTCGTCGCTTAACTGCCTTCTTCTGGATCGCAAGCTTCAGCACGTCGCCCGGTTGACAACTGAGCATCTGGCAGATTCGCTCCAGTGTGGCAAAATTGATACCCACCGATTTGCCTTTCTTCAACCGCCACAGCGTCGAGTGGCTGATGCCCGTCTCTTTTGCCAGCCAATAGAAAGTCCGCCCGCGCTCTTCCAGTAATTCATCAACTCGAATCTCAATCACAATGCCCCCTCCTTTCTGATATTCAGTGTTTATCATATATGCGATATATCGTGCACGAAATATATTCTACATTTGACATATACTATTGTCGAGCGTAGAGTTCTGCCGAACAGAGCGCGAGATCACTCCCTTCTCAGATTTTCTGGAATTACCCAGACCACCTGACTCCCACAACTCAATTACTATCAGGACTTTAATTCTTGTTAAAAAACCGAAAAGGAAATCGGAGTAAATCATGACAACAAATATCAAACCTCTCCATGACCGTGTGATCGTCAAAGCGATTGAGGAAGGCGAGCAGGTTCGCGGCGGCATCATTATCCCTGACTCAGCCAAAGAGAAACCGCAGGAGGGCGAAGTGATTGCCGTCGGCGAAGGCAAATACAGGAAAGACGGCACCCGCCAGGCATTGGATGTTAAGGCAGGCGACCGCGTCTTGTTCGGCAAGTACAGCAGTTCCGAAATCAAGATCGACGGTGAAGAGCT
>JALZJL010000298.1 GCA_030859785.1 Acidobacteriota bacterium | reverse complement strand
CCCCCCTTTCACCAGCACCGCGATGCTCGCCAGCTCGCCCCACCTCGCCGCCGCGTGCAGCGGCGTCTCCCCGTCAAAGCCCCTCGCGTGAGGGTCCGCCCCGGCCCCGAGCAGCACCACCACGCTCATGCTCATCATCTTCTTCTGCGCCGCCCAGTAGAGCATCGGCCACCCGTAGCGCCGGTCCACCGCGTTGACGTCCGCCCCGCTCGCGAGCGCTTCTATCAGCCACTGATGGTCGCCCGTCACCGTCGCCAGCAGCAAATCGCCGTCCGGCGTCTCCTCCACTCCGTATCGCTCAACAACCCGCCTCGCGCCGCCATCCGTGCTACCACCCTCGGCCTCGATATTGCCCTTCGCTTCGCCGCCACCTGGCTGATCATCTTCGCACCTCATGCCGTTACTTCCTCCTTCGTCATACAGCTTCATCCCGGGCCTACCGCCCGCGGTCGTAATCTTGCTCCCTCACCCGCTCCGCTTCGCGTATGTATATTCCGCCGAGTTATTGGTTCTGACGCACATTTGATGACGTGATGTTGAACCTCACCGTGAACTTTGAAAATCTGGTTTCGGCTTCTGCTCAGACGACGTGTAGTACTCGTTGGCGAAGCAGGTCAAGGTTTGCACGTCCGTACATGGTGCGCTTGATTGTTTTGAGACGGTTGACCTGTCCTTCGACTTGTCCGTTGCTCCATTCGTAAGTCAATGCCGCTTTGACCGCTGCCAAGTCACGCTGCAAGCCGGTAACGAAGCCGCGCATCTCTGCTAAACCGCTTGCCGCGGCACTCGTCATCCACTCTTCCAGCGCATCTGCTTTACGCTCCCGGATGACGCAACCAAACTGATGCGCGAGGCGTTGTGCGGTGTTAACTTCTGGACACTCTTCGAGCAGGCGCGTCACGAAGGCTTGCTCATCCGGTTGACGTTTCGCTTCATCTCGGAAAAGCATCCACATCGTGCGCCGTGCCGATGGTGTCTTAAAGGTTGTCACCGGCTGGCTCCGCTTTCCTCGTTGCAGACGAAGCGGTAAGTTGTCGTGCCCCAAGCGGGCGAGATAGCGGCAGACGGCATTGTAGGGTCCACGAAAGCCTTGCTCCTGTATTTCATGCCACAGCACTGTCACTCTATGACACCCTGATGCCCATCGCGCGACGAGGTAGTCTCCATAAGGATCGACGATACTGCGGCGTGCGAGGGGATACGCCTTCTCTGGGAACGATCCAGCGCGCACTAACTTCTGCACCGTGTTACGCGACAGATGCAATTCACGGGCTACCGTGCGCAAAGAGACACCTTGCTTCCAGAGCGCGATGACTTCGTTGTAGCGCGCGAGTCGGCGCTCGCGGCTGTGACGCTTCGCTTGTTCAGGCAGCGTCAAGCGGATAGCGGGTTCAGGTGTGGGGCAAGTGCTGTCCTCGGCGGAAGCGGAGGGCGGCGCGGTGACTAGTTTCGCCGCCTGCCGTAAGGCTGCGTGCTTGCGGTCAAGCACACGCTGAACTGTATCGCCCATGTTCTTCAACAAGTGCCAGCGGTCGGCGACTTGAACAGCGTCGGGAGCACCCATGCGTGCGCCGTCCGAGTATGCGCAAGCGCGATCACGGCTAATAACTTCGACACCGGGATGCGCGCGCAGCCAGGTCGCCAAAGTCTCGGCTTGACGGTCGGGCAAAAGGTCTACGGGGTGGCGACGTTCAAGGTCAACAAGGATGGTGCCGTAGCGGCAGCCACGCCTGAACGCCCAATCATCAACGCCGAGGACGCGCGGCGTCGGTTGTTCTTTGAGCGCGGTGCAGCGGATTCGCCGCAGTAACGTATCGGCACTGACTGTCATGCCGAGTGCGACCGCAACACGCGCGCCAGCCTTGCCGCCAATAGCGAACCCGATGAGCGAAAGTGCATCGGTTAGCCGTGCCGTCTTACGCGCGTAACGGGCGACAACTTGCGGCAGTCGTTCACAGAAGATAGTCTGCTGGCAAAGCGAGTTTGTGCAGCGAAAGCGGCGGGTCTGAAGTTCAAGCCGCACGGCAACACCGTGCCACGGCAGGTCGGCGACTTTTCGCACATAGCGGCTATGGATACGCGATGTCGCTCGCTGACAACATGGACATTGGACGTGTCGCCGCAAAGCTTGAACGACCAGCGTCAGCGACTTTTCGTCGGAAACGATGTGTTCGAGCCGAACAGCGGTAGGGTCGGCGAGCAAGGTGGTAACGCTCATGCCGCTTTTTACCGCAGCACCCTGGTAATATTCAACATCGCGTCATCAAATGTGCGTCAGTTCCGAGTTATTAGTCCATTTTCCGTCCGGAAAGTAGGCCACTTCAGCATAAATGTCCGGTACTCTGCATCAGGTTTAAACCTTTGCAGAGCGCCGGAGGAGAGGCATGCTGAAGATGGAACAAGTTCACGTGATCCGCCACAAAGTTCATATTGAGGGACACAGCATCCGCAAGGTGGCCAAAGCGATGCATCTGAGCCGCACCACGGTCGCCAAGTATCTGACGATGAGCGCGCCCGCGCGCCGCGCGTCGCAGCCACGTCGCGCACCAGCGCGCGAGCGCGTCCGTAAGCGCATTGACGAACTCGTCGAAGAGTGGCGCCACCGCACCACTGAGAGGGTGTTTGGAAATTAGATTTTGCATGGTCTGAGTCGTTTAAGCATGAGGTCGATCATCGAAATGTAAACCCACGCCTCTGCCGATTCACCACGTCGTTCATAGTCTTTCGAGAGCCGACGATTGCGACTCAGCCAAGCCAAAGTTCTTTCCACCACCCACCGTCTGGGCAACACATGAAAGCCTTTGAGGTCGTCATTGCGTTTGACGATTTCGAGGAGCCATAAACAGTTGGTCGCCACCCACGCGATCAGTTTGCCGCGATAGCCGCCATCGGCCCAGATCAAAAACAAGCGTGGCATCCGGTCTTTGATATCTGCAAAGAGCATCTTGGCTCCGTCGCGGTCTTGAATGTTCGCGGCTAAGACACGGACGATTAACAATAAACCAATGGTATCAACGAGGAGATGACGCTTTCTGCCATTCACTTTCTTGCCGGCATCGTAGCCCTTTGCGCCGCCTTGCTCGGTGGTCTTAACGCTTTGTGAGTCAATAATGGCCGCACTTGGGTCAGCGTCTCTGCCTTCGGTGGTACGTACTTCGGTGCGAAGTTTATCGTTTAGTTTGACGAACCACTCGGCATCACGCCACTTGCGAAAGTAGTAATACACGGTTTGCCAAGCCGGAAACTCATGCGGCACCAAGCGCCACGCACAACCCGCACGTTTGACATAAAACAGGGCATTAGCGATTTCGCGTAAATCGACTTCTCTTTTGCGACCAACCAGAGAAGGCGGTGGTAACATCGGTTTGAGCAGTTGCCACTGCTCATCGGAAAGGTCGGTTGGGTATGGTTTTCTGTTCATCGTACACACAGTTTTTCATATTCAACCGATCCTTTCCTAATTTCCAAACACCCTCTTAGAGGTGGGCTGTGCCCGCCGTCGCCCATGATATTTAACCATT
>JALZJL010000243.1 GCA_030859785.1 Acidobacteriota bacterium | reverse complement strand
GCACTTCGCTGTTCGCCCGCGTCCACTCTGTGTAACGGTAACGGTCGGTCCGCATCGTGTAGCCCATCACACCGCCCCCGCGCGGATACTGGCTGAACACGGCAGTCTTCCACGCCGTTTTCGAGCCGCGCATCAACCCTGCGAGGCTCGCGCCCTCTAATCCCTCGGGCACGGGTAGGCCCGCGAGTTCGACGAGAGTCGGGTAAATATCGACGAACTCGACGAGAGCATTCGTTTTGAGGTGTCTTTGCTTCGGCGCGCTGATGATAAGCGGCGCGTGCGTGGCGACTTCAAAGTTGGTGTGCTTCGTCCACATCCCATGATCGCCCAGATGCCAGCCGTGGTCGCCCCACAAGACGACGATGGTGTTATCACGAAGTCTGAGCCGGTCGAGTTCAGCGAGCACGCGCCCGATTTGCGCATCGGTGTAAGAAGTCGCGGCATAATAGGCGCGAATCAGTTCGAGCTTTTGTTCGTCGGAAAGCGGGCCGTCGCCTTGAGGCATGTCCTTGTAACTTCGCAGTTCGCCGAAATTCGTTGTAGCAAATTTCGGCGCGTCGCGCGGAGGAAAGTAGTTCGATGGCAATTTAAATTTCGCGCGCGCGTGCAAATCGAAATACCGCTTCGGCGCGACGAACGGTAGATGCGGTTTGAGAAAACCGACGGCGAGGAAGAACGGTTTATCTTTAACTTGCCGCATCACCTCAATCGCTTTATCAGCGGTCTGCCCATCCGGTAGAGTGTTATCGGCTACGTCAGGGTCTTCCCAGGCCGGGCCACGCGCCCTCTGCCGCGGGTTCGCTAACTTCAACGTCGTGCCCGTTTTCTCATCGCGTTGCACGATTCGGTCTTCCGTCTCCTGTCCTTCGGCGCGCAATCTCTCACGCTGCTGTTGCATATCAGCGAGGGTTTCAGGCTTGCCGTAAGGCGGCGCACTCGGCCTCCACGACGGGACGCTCCATGACTGCGGGTCGTCGAGTCCGCCGTGGTAAATCTTACTGAAGGATTGCGTGAAGTAGCCGTGCTGCTTGAAGTGTTGCGGCAAGGTGACGACGTCGGGAATCGTCGAACGAAAGTGCGTCTGCAAATCATAGATGCGAGTCGTGTCGGGTCTTCTGCCGGTGAGCAATGAGGTGCGTGACGGCGAGCAGACCGCTTGTTGACAGTAAGCGCGCGTAAACAGAGTGCCTTGATTCGCCAAGCGGTCGATGTGAGGCGTCTTGCTAAGCGACACGCCGAAAACTCCGAGTTCGGGGCGCAAATCATCGACCGCGATAAAGAGCACATTCGGCCTGCGCCCTGAAGACGTTCGCCGTGCGGCTGGTTGAGCCTGAACGGGTAGGTTCGACCCGACGATGATGACGATGATGAGCAAATTGGTGGTGATTCTCGATGGAAACTTCATGCGATTCTCCTTCCCACGTTTTTGAAGTATTTTCTTCGTTAATCCGGGGGTCCTTTCTCGAAATCTGACTCGTTCACCCAACCGGCCTTGAGTTTCTCGCCACGCATGTAACGCTCATAGAAGTTCCGCTGCTCGGGGTTGGCATAAGGGTACTCCTCGAAGATACGGCCGCGACCGAACATCCTGGGGTCGTTCTGTGACCTCAGTTCACGGAAGAGTTGTTGTTTGAGTTGTTCTTTCAGGGCCCGATGCTCGGAGCGGTTAGCCAGATTAGTCAGACAGTCCGGGTCTTTCTTGATATCGTAGAGCTCTTCCTGCACACGCTTGCCGAACGATTCTTGCCAAAACTGTTTGCGCTTGGGATCGATGCGTGTCTTCAAAACCTCAGTCTTGGTGGGGCCGCCGTCGGTGTTGAGATAGCCGGTCTCGGGGTTTCCGGCCGGCCAACGGGAAACTTCGAAGTTGTGAATATAGAGCACATCGTCTTTGATGATTCCGCGGATCGGATAACCCCAATCGTTGGGCCGGCCGACATCGTGGCGCTCTTTGCCGATCAGGACGCGCGTCCGCGTCTGATTCACACGCCCCACAGCCTCCGAGTACAAGATGTCTGTGAGGCTCCGGCCCGGGGTCGGCTGCATACCCGTTTCTTCCCAACTGAGGTCGGCCAATTCGATGAAGGTCGGCGCCATATCAACGAAACTGACGTAATCGTCCACGGTCCGGCCAGGGTTCTTAATTCCTTCTTTCCACATAATGGCCAACGGCACGTGGTTGGAATGGTCATACGCCTGCCCCTTCACACGCGGGAAGGGCATGCCGTGATCCGATGTGACGACGATGACCGTGTTGTCGAGTTCGCCGCGCTTTTCAAGTAGTTCCAGCATGCGGGCGAGGTGCCGGTCGAAGTGCTCGACCTCGAAGCCGTAATCGAGCACGTCGTTGCGCACCACTTCGTTGTCGGGCCAGTATTTGGGAACGCGGTCGAGGTCAGTCAGCTTCTTTCCTCCCTTCGCCGCGCCGGAGCCGTACTCGTAACTGCGGTGCGGCTCAAGCGCGCCATACCAAAAGAACCAGGGCTGGTCCTTCGGAGCAGCATCGAGGAAATCGGCGAAGTTGCCGGCATAATCATTGTTGCTAATCTCAGCCGTCGGGGGCTTCGCCTGTCGCGCGTCATAGGCACGACCTGTCATTTGGCGTGCTCGGCCGCGAGCGTCGTTGGCCACACCTGGCCCCCAGCCTTTAGCCGTCATGCCGACGAAGAAGCCGTGTTCGTCGAGCGCTTCAGCATAGGTTTTGAACTTCGTCGGGAAATAACAGACGTGATTGCAGGCGGCCTCAAGTTGCCAAGAGTTCCGCCCCGTCAGAAGGCTGGCCCGTGAGGGGGCGCACTTAGCGTTCGGCGTATAAGCCCGGGTAAAGAGCACGCCCGCGCGCGCTACGCGGTCGAAGGCGGGCGTGTTCACCCACCGGTTGCCGTAAGCGCCCGCGTGACCGTAAGACCAATCATCGGCAATCGCGAATAGGATGTTCGGGCGCTTCTTCAGCCTTGATTGTTGCTCGCGCGGCAGCGCCTGTCGTGGGTGTCCGTGAGATATCAAGCACAGTGCAAACAGCGAAACTGATAAAAAGTATTTCATGAGTTTCCCGGATCGACTAACAGAATTTAGCATTGGAAGAATCACCTTTGCGCAGCATCAACGCGATTACTGGTCAAACTTATTCGACACCGCCTTCTTTCCCGGACGCTGAGGAAGGCGGTTCGGAAGCGGCTTGCCCGTTTCGCGATCAAACTCATCAAGAGTTCTGGCCACAGGCAGGCGATCGTTTGTTTCACGCTCCCACTTCTTTAATTTCTCACGCAGCTGATTGAGCGTGGCGGCGTGTTTCGGATCGGCCGCTAGATTGTGCAATTCGTACAAATCTTTTTCGCTGTCGTAAAGCTCTTCAGCGGGCCGGGGTTGATTGAAAATTGTCATCTGCTCCGGACGGAGCTGACCCTGATCGCGTAGATTGCGCATCGCCAAGAACGTCGGACTGCGTAGGGCATCAGCCGGAGGCGTCATTGGCAGATCCGTGTAGTAGTTGCGAATGTATTTGTATTTCGCGGTGCGAACTGCGCGCGAGCGGTCCTCATGGTCGTGCCAGTTCTTTTCGGCATAGATTGCTTCGCGAATCTGATGACTGGGGTTCTTAAACACTGAAGCGAAGCTTGTGCCCTGGAAAGTCGGCATAGGCATTAAGCCGGCTATCTCAATGATTGTCGGTCCGAAGTCAACGGTGCTCACCAGGCTCTGAGTCGTCCTACCCGCTTTGACTACGCCAGGCCATCTGGCGATGAGGGGCGTCCTGATGCCGCTGTCATACAAAGTGGTTTTATCGCGCGGGAAGGGCCGTCCATTGTCGCTTAGAAACAAAACCAATGTGTTGTCGGTTTCGCCCTGCCGCTCAAGCTCGGCGAGCACTTGACCCACGTGAGCGTCCAGGCGCGCGATCTCATCGTAATATAAAGCCAGATCCCGGCGAACCTCAGGGAGATCGGGCAGATACGGTGGCACGAAAACATCTGCGGGTCGGTGCGGGTGTGGGATTATGTTCTCTTGGTAATCACGATGCGGATCGAGCGCGGCGAACCAAAGGAAAAAGGGTTTGTCTTTTGGTCGATCGCGTAGCGTCGCCACCCACTCTGCCGCCCCGCTTTGATCTTTACCATGCATCGCCTGTTGTTCCGCACCGTGTCCAGCCGGTAACCGAAATCCAGCCGGGTCGGCCTCTCTGACAATACCGAATCGATCCTTCACTTCCCGGCCCAAATGCCACTTGCCAACCGCCGCCGTCCAGTAGCCCGCGGATTTGAGTTGTTCGACGAAGGTGATTTGTTCGGGGGGGAGCGGCCAGTGAAGTTGCTCGGCGTCGGCGCTATGAGGGTAGCGTCCGGTGATGAGGCTTGCGCGGCTGGGGCTGCACGAACTCGCCGTCACGAAAGCTAAATTAAACCGCATCCCTTCGCGCGCGAGCCGGTCTATGTGGGGCGTGCGGATCCCGCGTCGCCCCCACGCCCCGCTGTCGTCCCATGCCATATCATCAGCAATAATGAAGATGATGTTGGGCCGCTGCTGCTGCTGTCGCTGCTCGCCCGCCGCGGTCCATATGGACGGGGCTTGGATCGTCAGGCACAAAATTACCAGTAGGATTATACTTAATCGTCTCATGCATTTTTCAGCTCTCATGAGTTGGGTTACGCCTTTAATTTTGGTGGCTGTGGCAGATAATTATAAGGCCAAAATTTCTTCGACAGCGTGGCTCACTTGCGTGAACATGAATCGAAATTACTGCGGTTTGGGGAACCTGCGAACTGGGCTGTACCGCTTGTGAGTCTCGAAGTTTTCGCCGCCCCCACTCAAGCGCGGATCACCCGTCTTCCTTAAATAATTGTTGAGCTGTGCCCGCAAGCGTTTTTTCACTTGCGCATAAGCAGGATCGTTCGCCAGATTGCGGAGACACCCCGGATCACTGCGGATATCGAAAAGCTCTTCGGATGGTCGTTTATCCACCACCAAATGGAAGTACCGGCTGATGGGAGACTTTTCCCTGTGCGCGATGAGGAAG
>JALZJL010000303.1 GCA_030859785.1 Acidobacteriota bacterium | reverse complement strand
GGATCAAGCAACGCGTTGACTTGTATGCCAAGAACTACCACGAACGTTTTCTTCAAGTTGCCCAGACATCGGCTTCTACCAGCCGTTGCGGGTGGCAATAGCGTTTCGTCCCCAAGATACGAGGTTCAGACTTCACGCCTCCGACCTAGCTCGTGTCCGAGACGAATTAAGCTGAAGATGAACTCTAATCTCATCGCTCTCAACGTAACGCTCTACACCTACGATGTCGGCAGATAGATCAACAAGATGAGCCGACCCTGTCCTGTCCGCGTCTTTCTTTCATCACGTCAACCATCCGGTAGAAATGAATGAAGGGATTGGATAACCTGAAAAGGTCACCCAATCCCCACCACTTGATAAGTCCCTAAGAGAAGGTACGGCGCTTGAAACAAACCGTCATCGTTAGTCGTCAGCGTGATGGCGGTGTTCCTCGCGACATCTATGATCTTCACCGAGGCTCCCGGAACGGAGGCGCTGGTGCTGTCGGTGACAGTCCCCGTGATCCTACCCCGCGCCTCCTGAGCGCGCAGGCTAGTGGGGAGATACAACATTGCAAACATGAGACCCATGATGGTAAACACACTGGAAATTCTGGACTTCATACTTCTTCTCCTCAAGTTCTTAAGGTGGGAAAATCCTAGAGGCCCGACGGCAAAGGATTGTTAACTAAACTGGCGCAGGTTTTCAGATAGCATTGTCCACGCACCGCCCATATCTGTCTTGGACAATTTGGACTATTTTGTTTGCAGATTCGGCAGAGCCGAGACGAACAGGTAGGGCAGAAAAGAAAATCGTTGATTCAGGCAGCCACGGACTTCTGTAACTGAAGCTTCTGATAAGCGATGAATCGTTTCGGGGTGGAGCCGGTAGTTTTTTTGAAGACGCGGTAGAAGTGCGCTAAGTCGCCGAATCCCGATTCGAAGGCCGCGTACGTGATGTCTCCCGTCTCCAGCATGATTCGCTTGGCGTATTCGATTCTGACTTCTGAGAGGTACTGCGTGACGGTCTTGCCGGTGCTGTACTTGAACTGCTCGGTATAGCGACGGTACGACAGATTAGCAAGTGTCGCCAGCTCTTCGATCTTGATCGGGCGGTAGAAGTTGTTGTTGATGAAATAGAGGCTGCCGGCGAATGCCACTGCGCCCCCGTCGGCAGGGGCCAACTTCAGTTGCTCCTTAGTGATTCTCGTCAGGAAGATCAATAGCTCGGTTAGTTGACACCACAGCGCCGCATCGCTGCCCTCCCGCCTTTGCAGTTGCTCAATGAGCATTGACCTGAAACTGTTTTTGATTTTCAGACGACTGTAGTTGTTGGTGATACCGAAGGGCGACAGGGCAGGGAAATTTTGTCGGAAGAGCGAAAGGGCTTCGAGCGCGGCTCTGTTGCCGCTAAACGTGCGGTCGTAGAAGCAGACCATGTTCAGTGTCAGTGGATCGCCGTGCTGGTCCAGAAAGCAGTGGGGGGTGTGCGGCGGAAGGTAGAGCAGTTGATTCGCACTCAGCGGCAGCATCGATGTCTTAGTCTCAATGAAGCCGTTCCCTTTAACAATCGTGCACAGCTTATGGAAGTCCCACTCGCCCATCTCCATCATAAAGTCTTCGCTGTGACGACTCTCAAAGACGTAGATGCCGAGGTCTGTGAAGTGGTGCTGGTGCGGCCTCCTGCGTTTGCTTTTCGTCTTCATTTCGCTCATTGCGGGTAGGTTTGCCGAATCTGCAAACAAAATAGTCCAAATCGTCCAAGACACGCAACGTTCCGTGTGGCAAACGTAATAAGAAAATCAGATGGCTACAACTGCCGAAATCATTTCAACCGATACGGAACGTCTGCGCGCCGGCCAGATTCAGGTCGCCGCGACTTCGTTTTTGACACTCTTCGCGATTGTCGGCCTCGCGCTCTACGGGTTGCCGTTCTACTACGACTTTATGGTCAAGGAGTTCGGCTGGTCGCGCACGCAGGTTACTTCCGGCAACACTCTGAGCAAACTCGTGGTCGGGCCGCTCTTCGGTTTCATCGCGGGATGGATGGTGGATCGTTTCGGGCCGCGCCGGTTGATGCTGATCGGCATCATCCTGGCGGGCGTGGCGCTGATCGGGTTGGGCAACATGACGGCGCTGTGGATGTTTTATCTCTTCTATCTGTTCAACGCGCTCGGCTACGTCTTCGCCGGGCCGCTGCCGAATCAGGTCCTGCTGACGCGCTGGTTCGACAAATCGCGTGGCAAGGCGATGGGCTTTGCTTACCTCGGCATCGGCGTCGGTGGCGCGGTTGTCCCATTGCTTTCGGTGTGGCTGGTAGGACGCTTCGGCTGGCACGTCGCGCTAACGACGCTCGGAGTTTTAATCATCGCGATTGCCCTCCCGCTGGCCTTCTTCGTGAGGGAAGCGCCGGAAGCGTTGGCGGAAAAGAAAAGCGCAATGCCGGCGGCGTCCATCGGTTGGGCATTCAAAAGTAGTGCGTTCTTTCTATTGGCAATCGGCAGCATGTGTTCGATTGGGGCTGTCGGGGGTACGAATCAGAACCTTAAACTGTTCCTCAGTCTCGACCAGAATTACACGCAGACGGAAGCGGCGACGGTCGTTTCACTTGTGCTGGTGTTCAGCCTCATCGGTCGTCTGTTGATGGGGTGGCTCGCTGACCGTTACACAAAGAAATACGTGATGCTGCTCATCTATCTGCTCGTCGCATCGGCGATTCCGCTGTTGTTCTTCGCTGACCGACCTGGTGTGATTTATCTGTTTGCGATTGTCTTTGGCATCGGTCTCGGCGGCGACTATATGATTATCCCGCTGATGGCCGCGGAGCTTTTCGGCGTCAGAGTGATGGGGCGTGTGATGGGATTGGTCTTGACCGCCGACGGTGTCGCCGAGGCTCTCGCGCCGATGCTGGTTGCCAGACTGCGTGACAGCACGGGAAGCTATGCCGGCGGCTTCACCGTTTTAATCGTGCTCGCCCTAGTTGGTGCAGTAGCCGTCGCATTGCTTCCGAAAAGGAAAGCACACGAGCCGCGCCAGACATAGTAGGGGCAGTGGCTCGTCCCTGCCCATCGCACGACAGTGCAATCACCGACGCGGTCATCACTCAACGCGGTATAGGATCGGCTGTCGCCGCTCCGGGCAGGTACAAGACCTGCCCCTACAAGTGTCCCGATGTTGTGTGACGGTAATCGGCGCTAAAACTTTCAACTCGCTCTGAATTGAATAAGGAGTCCTCCCCAATGGCCTTACACAAAATCGGCATCATCATGAACGGCGTCACCGGGCGCATGGGCATGAACCAGCACTTGATCCGCTCCATCGTTGCCATCCGACAGCAGGGCGGGGTCAGCGTCGGGGACGGCGACGCGTTGTACCCCGAACCGATTCTCGTCGGGCGTAACAAGGCGAAGCTCAGAGCGCTCGCTGAAGCCTACAATCTCAGCCGCTACTCGACTGATCTCAGCCAGTGTCTCGCCAACGCCGAGGACACGATCTACTTCGACGCGCAAACAACGGGGCGGCGCGCCGATGCGGTGCGGGCGGCGGTCGCCGCAGGTAAACATATCTATTGCGAAAAGCCGATAGCGGTTGATCTCGATACGGCGCTTGAACTGGCGCGGCTCACCAAAGATCGCGGAGTCAAAGACGGCGTTGTGCAGGACAAACTCTTCCTGCCGGGCATTCGCAAACTGAAGCGGCTCGTCGACAGCGGTTTCTTCGGGCGCATCTTAAGTGTGCGCGGCGAGTTTGGCTATTGGGTATTTGAAGGCGACTGGCAGCTCAGCCAGAGGCCATCCTGGAACTACCGCAAAGAAGACGACGGCGGCATCATCGTGGACATGTTCTGTCATTGGCGCTATGTCCTCGATCACACATTCGGCAAGGTGAGAGCTGTTCAATGTACGGGCGCGACGCACATTCCTGAACGGGTTGACGAGGCGGGCCAGTACTATCGCTGCACGGCGGATGACGCGGCGTATGGTTCTTTCGAATTGGCAGGCGGAACGGACGATACAATCTTCGCTCAGATGAATTCGTCGTGGGCGGTGCGTGTCTATCGCGACGAATTGTTGCAGCTACAGGTTGATGGCACAGAGGGGAGCGCGGTGGCCGGACTGCGCGGTTGCAAGACGCAGCACCGCGTCAACACGCCGAAGCCGGTCTGGAATCCTGACATCCCGAATCCGTTCAACTTTTACGAGCACTGGCAGGAAGTGCCCGACAACGACAATTTTGACAATGCGTTCAAGGTGCAGTGGGAGATGTTTCTGCGCCACGTCGCTTTAGACGAGCCGTTCCCGCATGACCTGCTCGAAGGCGCCCGCGGCGTGCAACTCGCTGAACTCGGCTTGAAGTCGTGGGCCGAAAGGCGCTGGGTCGACGTGCCGGAACTGTCGCTCGAAGAATCACCTCGCACAGAGTTTTCGGTGAGCGCAACGGAGGGTTAGACAGATGTCCGTCACCTTAAAACTGCCGACTGTCAGCGGCGCACTTGAGCCTTATCAAGTACGTGGTGTGCGGCGCGATTGGCCGAAGCCCGCCGAGCCGATCAGCAGTCGCATTGCATACTCCGCCGCGCACGTCGTCTGTGACCCGCTCGCCAACGTTGACCCGACAACGCAACTTGCCATTGATTGGGATGCCACGCTTGGCTACCGGCATCATCTGTGGTCCTACGGTCTGGCGGTGGCCGAGGCGATGGATACGGCGCAACGCGGCATGGGCCTCGATTGGGTTGCGTCTCAGGAATTGATTCGCCGCTCGCTTGCAGAGGCGAAGGCAGTGGGTGGCATCATCGCCTGCGGCGCTGGGACCGACCATCTCGCGCCGGCAGAGAGCGTCACGCTTGAGCAGGTCGAACATGCGTACCGTGAGCAGTGCGCGTTCATCGAAGGGCACGGCGGGCGCGTGATCCTGATGGCGAGTCGCGCCCTCGCCCGCGCGGCTCGAATGCCGGATGATTATCTGCGCGTATACTGTTCAATCCTACGGCAGGTCGAGCGGCCCGTGATTCTTCACTGGCTCGGTGAGATGTTCGATCCCGCCTTGCGCGGTTACTGGGGCAGCGCGAACACGGACGCCGCGATGGATGTCTGCCTCTCGCTGATCCGCGAGTACGAGGCGAAGATTGATGGCATCAAGATTTCGCTGCTCGACGCCGACCAAGAGATCGAGATGCGGCGCCGCCTGCCGGCTGGCGTCAAGATGTACACCGGCGACGATTTCAACTACGACCGTCTAATCATCGGCGACGAGCACGGATTCAGCCACGCGCTACTCGGCATCTTCGACGCCATTGCGCCCGCCGCTTCTTGCGCGCTGCAAGCACTGGATGTTGGCGACACGGCGACGTTCAACTTAATCCTCGCGCCGACCGTCCCGCTCTCGCGTCACATCTTTCAAGCGCCAACTTACTCGTACAAGACTGGCATCGTCTTTCTGGCTTACCTCAACAATCATCAATCTCACTTTCGCATGATCGGAGGCAAAGAGAGCGCACGCTCCGTGGCGCACCTCGCCGAACTGTTCCGCCTCGCGGATGTTGCCGGGCTGTTGATAGATACCGATCTCGCCACCGAGCGCATGGCGCGCGTACTGGCCGTCGCCGGAATCACATAAGAATCAAGGCAAAAGTAAAAAGGTAAAAGGCAAAAGTGACGACCACCGAAGAACAGATGTGAGATGTTGGATGCTGTATGTTAGTCCCGGACCTCGGTAGGTGTTCCGGCCAACATTTGATATCCGATATCTGATATCTCGTTCTTTCATACTTGGTACCGAAAAACCTTTGGCTGAGTAAAATAGCTTCTCATTTCGATCACCTATTCCGACTTTTATGATGGAGACGTTAACCGACTACGCGCGTTTGAGCCTGAATCAGATCACGACTAACCGTTGGAGCATGGTCGAGGCGGTTGACGGTTGCGCGCGCGCCGCCATCCCGGCCATTGGCATCTGGCGACACAAGATCGCGGAGTCCGGCTTGGAGGCGAGCAGGAGGTTGGTGCGTGATGCGGGCTTGAGAGTTTCGAGCGTCTGTCGCGGTGGCATGTTTCCGGCGGCGACTCGCGAAGAGCGTGCACGTCGCATCGCCGACAATCGGCAGGCGATAGACGAAGCGGCGGAGTTGCAAGCCGAGACGCTCGTGCTGGTCTGTGGCCCCGCGCCCGACCGCGACTTAAGCGCCGCGCGGCAGATGGTTGAGGATGCGATAGCCGAGCTCGTGCCTTACGCACTAGAGCGCAACGTTAAGTTAGGGATTGAACCGCTCCACCCGATGTCCGCGGCAGAGCGTTCCTGCATCACGTCGCTCGAAGAGGCCAATGACCTGGCCGCTAAGTTCGATTCGCAAACGGTCGGCGTCGTCATTGACGTTTACCACGTTTGGTGGGATGCGATGATCGAACGGGAAATCGCGCGTGCGCGAGGGCGCATTCAAGGCTTCCATGTGTGTGACTGGCTTGTGCCGACGCCGGACATGCTGCTCGGGCGCGGCATGATGGGTGATGGCTGCATCGACATCCGCCGCATCCGTTCGCTGGTCGATGCCGCCGGTTATAATGATTTAATCGAGGTCGAGATATTCAATCAAGCTATTTGGGATCAACCCGGCGACGATACTCTGCGGCTCATGAAAGAACGTTACCTCGCCTGCGTCTAAAGCGGGTTTAAGTTTGCGCGTACCCTTACGCGGAGCACATCAGGTTGACTGCCACTCATCCATCAGGAGTCTCATGAGTAAAGAAAAGAAAGCTTTCACTTACGTGAAGTACCTTTGGCAGGATGATGTCGCCGATCAATTGTCGGGGCTTGATCGTTTGGTCTATCGTTCCAACAAACTCGGTGAAGACCTGACGCTGACGAACACCGGCGGCGGCAACACATCCTCTAAGCTGACCGAGCAAGACCCGCTCACAGGTGCTGACGTGGAGGTGCTGTGGATCAAAGGTTCGGGCGGCGACCTGCGCACCGCCAAGCGCGACGGTTTCGCCTCGCTCTACCTTGATAAGGTGCGCGCGATGAAGCCGCTCTATCTCAACACTGCCGAACGCGGGCCGAAGACCGAGATCGAAGACCGCATGTACCCGATGTACAGCCACTGCGTCTTTAATCTCAACCCGCGCGCGTGTTCGATTGATACTCCGCTACACACCTTCGTCTCTCACCAGCACGTCGACCATCTTCATCCGAACGCCGTGATTGCCGTCGCCGCCTCAGTCAATCAGGAAAAGCTCTGCCAGGAGATTTACGGCAACGAAGTTATTTACGTCCCGTGGCAGCGTCCGGGCTTTGACATCGGGCTGATGATCGAGCGGTTGATTAAGGAGAACCCGCAAGCCAAAGGCGTCTTGCTCGGCCATCATGGCATGAGTTCATGGAGCAACGACGACCGGACTTGCTATGAGACGGCGCTGGAGATTATCGACCGCGCGGCTCGCTACATTGAGGAGCACGACCGCCGTGCAGACACATTCGGCGGTCAAAAGCACCAGCCGCTCGCAGAGGCCGAGAGGCAGCGCATCATCGCAGAGATCATCCCTACCCTGCGCGGGCAGGTTTCGGTCAACAATCGTTTTGTCGGGACGGTGCAAGATGACGAGCGGATGCTCCGTTTCGTTAATAGCCATGACGGGCCGCGCCTCGCCGAGTTTGGAACGTCATGCCCGGACCATTTCCTGCGCACCAAGATCAAACCGTTCTTCGTCCATTGGAACCCGGAGGGCGGCGACATTGAGGCGCTCAAAAAAGCCATCGCGGAAGGAATCGTCGAATACCGCAAGGACTACGAGGCTTATTACAACAAATGCAAACGCCCTGACTCGCCGCCGATGCGTGATCCGAATCCGACCGTGGTGCTGATTCCGGGCCTCGGCATGATTGCGTGGGGAAAGAACAAAAGCGAATCGCGTGTCACCGCCGAGTTCTATAACTGCGCAATTGAAGTGATGCGCGGGGCCGAAGCCATCGACGAATACGAAGCGATGGATCAGCAGGAAGCGTTCGACATCGAATACTGGCCCCTCGAAGATGCGAAGCTGCGACGCATGCCGCCTGAGAAGGAACTGGATCGGCAGATCGTCGTCATCATCGGCGCGGGCGCAGGCATTGGTCGCGCCACAGCTCATCGCGTAGTTAAGGAAGGCGCGCATGTGGTCTGCGTTGACCTCGACGGAGCGGCGGCAGAGGAGACGGCGCAACAGATCATCACACAGTACGGCGAGGGAATCGGCGTCGGTGGCACGGGCATCAGTAACTGCGGGCCGGCCATCGGACTCTCGTGCGATATCACCGACCGCGAGAGCGTCCGCCGGATGTTCATAGACGTGATGCTGGCCTATGGCGGCATCGATGCGGTGATCGTTACCGCCGGCATCTTCGTCGCGCCTGACAAAACCGGGCGCATCGACGACAGACAGTGGGCGCTCACCTTCTCAATCAACGTGACGGGCGCATACATCGTCGCCGACGAAGCGCAACAGATTTTCAAGCAGCAGGGATTGCCGGGCAACGTCGTGCTGACGACGAGCGCCAATGCAGTCGTCGCGAAGAAGGGCAGTCTCGCTTACGACACGAGCAAGTCGGCGGCCAACCACCTGGCGCGTGAACTGGCGATTGAGATGGCACCGCTCGTCCGCGTCAACGCGGTGGCCCCGGCGACGGTCGTCAAGGGCAGCACGATGTTCCCGCGTGACCGAGTGATCGCCAGCTTAACGAAGTACGCGATAGCTTTTGATGAAGGTGAAGACACCGAGAAGTTGCGTGACAAGCTGGCCGGCTTCTATGCCACTCGTTCGCTGACGCAGACGCCTATCGAGCCTGACGATCAAGCAGAAGCGATCTTCCTGTTAATCTCGCGGCGTCTGTCAAAAACCACCGGTCATGTGATTCCCGTCGACGGCGGATTACAGGACGGATTCCTGAGATAGTAAGGCAGTGAGCAGTAGAAGGAGTTGGTATGGCGACGCATTTTGAAATTGACGACGGGTTGATCGCCGAACAAAACCGGAAAGCGAAAGCGTGGGTCGCGGAGGATTACGAACACCTTGCCAAGAAACTGCGGCGGAGGAACGTTGACATCGAAGACCTCACGGCCAAAGCCGAAAGTTTTCGCGTCGCCGTTCCGTCATGGGGCGTGGGCACGGGTGGGACCCGCTTCGCGCGCTTCCCCGGCCCCGGCGAGCCGCGCGGCATCTACGAGAAGTTGGAAGACTGTGCCGCCATTTTCAAACTGGTGCGCACGACCCCTGCCGTCTCACTGCATATCCCCTGGGACAAGCCGGAGGACGCCGCCGATCTGTTAGCGTTCGCCGGGAAGCGCGCGTTGCATTTTGACTCGATGAACTCGAACACGTTTCAGGATCAACCGGGACAGAAGCTGTCTTACAAGTTCGGGAGCCTGACGCACCCTGACTCCGCTGTCCGCCGCCAAGCCATCGAACACAACATCGAATGCATTACGCTCGGCCAGCGACTCGGCTCGAAGGCGCACACGGTGTGGATCGGCGACGGCGGGAATTTTCCGGGGCAACAAAACTTCCGCCGCACGCTCGAACGCTACCTCGACAGTATGCGCGAGATTTACGCGGCGCTCCCCGCGGACTGGCGGCTCTTCATCGAGCATAAGTTCTACGAGCCGGCGTTCTACTCGACAGTCATTAACGACTGGGGCGTAAGCTTCCATTGCGCGCGTGAGTTGGGTGCACAGGCCTTCTGTCTCGTTGACCTCGGTCATCACGCGCCTAACATCAACATCGAGATGATCGTCGCCCGTCTGATTCAGTTCGGCAAACTCGGTGGCTTTCACTTCAACGATAGCAAGTACGGCGACGACGATCTGGATTCAGGTTCAATCAAGCCGTTCCAACTGTTTCTGATTTTCAACGAGTTGGTTGACGCCGAACTCGCGGGCGTGCCGGACTTCTCGCCCGCCTACATGCTCGATCAATCGCACAACGTCACTGACCCGGTTGAATCACTGATGACGAGCGCCATCGAGTTGACGCGCGCCTACGTGCAGGCTCATCTGGTTGATCGTGATGCTTTGATGGAGGCTCAGGAGAAGTGCGACGCGCTGATGGCGCTCGCGACTTTAAAGCAAGCCTTCACCACCGACGTGACGCCGATCCTGGCAATCGCGCGCGAACGTGCGGGCGGGGCGATTGACCCCGTCGCCACATACCGCGAGAGCGGGTATCGTCAAATGAAATCAGAGGAACGTCCGGCCACAAAGGGCGTGGCTGCCTCCGGCATCGTCTGAACAATTGCGGATTGTGGATTAGAGCATCATTACTTATCTCTTAACCGGCACATCACATGCATTCTTCAACACAGATGTCCGCAATCTGCAATCCGCTTCACGTTGCTGTTGATCTCGGCGCGGGTAGCGGACGCGTGTTTTTGGCCGGGGTTGAGCCGGGAGAGTTTTTGCTCGAAGAAGTGCGTCGGTTTCACTATCCGCCGATTCATGCGGACGGCCACCTCCGTTGGAATGTTTCTCAAATTTTCGAGGAGATCAAAACCGGCGCGCGTGAAGCGGGCGAGCGGGCACACAAAATGGGGCGACCCGTCCGCACCATCGGTGTTGATAGCTGGGGCGTCGATTACGGATTGATTGACGCGAGAGGCGAACTGCTTGAACAGCCCGTCTGCTACCGGGACGAGCGGACACGAGGGGCGTCGGAACAAATCTTCGCATGCGTTGCGCGCGAGGATGTCTTTGAACGCACCGGCATTCAGTTTCTGATCTTTAATACGCTGTTTCAACTCTATGCTCATGCGCAAGCCGGCATCCCGCACAATTCGGCGCGTCTGCTGCTAATACCCGACCTGATTAATTTTTTTTTGACAGGTCGGGCAGTTGCCGAGTACACGAACGCCACCACGACACAGTTCGTCAATGCGCGCACCGGGACGTGGGATCGAGAGATGCTTGAACGTCTGGGTCTGCCGTCGAAACTCTTGGCGGAGATTGTTCCGGCGGGCACAGACCTCGGCCCGCTCATGAAATCGCTCATCGAAGAACTTGGCCTCGACAGTGTAAATGTCATCGCGCCGGCGACGCATGACACGGGCAGCGCCATTGCGGGCGCGCCACTCGCGGATGGCTGGGCTTACATTTCATCCGGTACTTGGTCGCTGGTCGGCGTGGAGCGTGACGATGTATTGATTAACGCCGAAGTCGCCCGACACAACTTTACCAATGAGGGCGGCGCGTTCGGCACCGTCCGCTTTCTCAAGAATGTGATGGGGCTGTGGATTTTAGAGTCGTGCCGACGGGAGTGGAAGGAGCGCGGCTTTGACGTTGACTACGACACACTGCTCGGTCAGGTCGAGGCGCTTGAAGATTCTCCGGGCTTGATCTTTCCTGACGACCCGCGCTTCTTCAACCCACCGAGCATGCTGGAAGCAGTCGCGGAGCAACTTGCCGAAAGTGGCCAACGCGTCCCCGCCGAACCGCCCGCGGTGGCGAAGGTGATTCTCAATTCACTGGCGCTTCGATATGCGTCGGTACTGCGTATCATCGAGTCGCTCACAGGGCGGAGGATCGAAGGAGTGCAGATCGTCGGCGGGGGCAGCCGCAATGACTACCTCGACCGCGCGACCGCCAGTGTGACCGGGTTACCGGTTCTCGCCGGTCCCCTCGAAGCAACCGTCACGGGCAACGTGCTGGTGCAAGCCATCGCACAAGGCCGCTTCATGTCATTGGCCGAGGCGCGCCAACACGTCGCGCAAAACGTGAGCCTGAAGCGGTTCGATCCGGAACACACATCCGTTTGGGAAGAGCTTGCGCGCCGCTACACAGCCATCGAATCGCGGTACGTGCAATCGAGTTGAGCCTTGCCGGGTCACAGCCCTGAAGAGCTAGATGTCATCGTAATCGAAGGTGAAGAACCAATGACTGTGAGCGTCCTGCTGCGCGCAAGTGACATCGCGAAATCTTACGCCGGTGTGCAGGCGCTGAAGAGAGCTTCATTCGAGTTGCGCGCGGGCGAAGTGCATGCGCTGATTGGCGAGAACGGCGCGGGCAAATCGACGCTCATCAAAATCATCACGGGCGCGGTCAATTCCGATAGCGGCGAGATAGAGTTGAACGGCCAGTCGATGACGCACAATTCGCCGCGCGTGGCAAAGCAGCTTGGCATCGCCGCGATTTATCAACAACCCGCGCTCTTCCCGGAACTGACCGTGGCGGAAAACATCGCACTCGGAGTGGAGCAGGCGGGGATGTGGGGCCGCGTTGATTGGAGCGAGCGCCGCCGACACGCCGCTGAACTTCTTGCACACGTTGGCGCGAAGATTGAGACCGATGCCTACGCGGATGATCTCACCATGCCGCAGCAGCAGTTGGTTGAAATCGCTCGCGCGCTCGGAGCTGAGGCCAAAGTCTTAATCATGGACGAGCCGACGGCCACGCTCTCCGAAGAAGATACACAGAATCTGTTTCGCGTGATTCGACAGTTGCGCGCGTCCGGTGTCGGCATCATTTACATCTCTCATCGACTGGAAGAGTTGCCAATAATCGCCGACCGCGTGACGGTGCTGCGCGATGGGCGCACGATTGACACGCAGTTGATGTCGGAGGTGAATCGCCAGCAACTCATTCGGTTGATGGTCGGGCGCGAATTGTCGGCGGTCTTTCCGAAAAGAGAAGTGGAGTTGGGCGAGGTTATTTTAGAGCTTCGTCATCTCGGTTGTCGTGAGGCGGGCATCAACGACGTGACTCTGTCTGTACGCGCCGGAGAGATTGTCGGACTCGCGGGGCTGGTCGGAGCCGGACGCACGGAATTGGCATGCACGATTTTCGGATTAACACGGGCGGATGTGGGAGAGATTCGCTTGCGCGGCGAGACCATCAATATCAGCAGCCCGGCGCAGGCCATCAAACGCGGCATCGCTTATCTGCCTGAAGACAGGCGGCGTCACGGCGTCATTCTGGAGATGCAGGTCGGGGCCAATATCACACTTGCTTCACTTAATCGGCTATCACGATATGGGGCATTGGATTTCAGGCGAGAGAATGAATTAGCCGCCGACTACACGCGGCGACTCGGCATCAAGACGCCGGCGACGTTCGTTCCCGTGTCGACGCTCTCTGGCGGCAATCAACAGAAAGTGGCCTTGAGTCGTTGGCTCGTCACAAGGCCGTCGGTGCTGATTCTGGACGAGCCGACCCAAGGGATTGATGTCGGCGCGAAGTCGGAAATTCATGCGTTGATGACTGAACTCGCGTCGCAGGGTGTGGCGATTCTGATGATCTCTTCGGAACTGCCGGAGATTATCGGCATGAGCGACCGCATCGCCGTGATGCATAGCGGAACGATTGTCGGAATACTGAACCGCGCGGATGCCGACCAACAAAAGATTCTCGCGCTGGCCTTGGGACACAAACTCGACGAAGCTGCCTGAGCCAGATCAGTACCGCCTGCTGTAACTTGGCGGATTAATGCGTTACTCCTTCATCAAGTGCTTTGATACCCGGTCACTTCCGTTCCCGGTACTGACCTGCAATCTGTTGACAGATGAAACTCGGTCGCTATAAACGTGAACTCTCGGCGGCGCTGGCCTTTGCCGTGCTGCTGCTGGCGGTCGGCGTGGTCGCGCCCTCGTTCTTCAGCATCGCCAATTTGCGCGACTTAGCTTTGAATAACGCGCCGGTGTTATTGATCGCTATGGGGATGACGTTGGTGATTCTGGTCGGGGAAATTGACATCTCGGTCGGCTCGCAGTTCGCGGTGTGCAGTGTGGTGGCGGGCTTGTTGGCGAAGACCGGAGTGCCCATCGCGTTGCTGTTGCCCTGCCTACTCCTGGTCGGTGCGGCAATGGGTGCGGTCAACGGCGTCCTGGTCGGATGGCTTCGCCTGCCTTCGATCATCGTTACACTGGCGATGCTGGTAGCGTGGCGCGACGCGTTGCGCTGGACGACACAGGGTGCGTGGGTGCAAGACTTGCCCGCTAACTTCCAGTGGTTCGGGTTGGGACAAAGTTTAGGGCAACTGCTGATCGTCGCTATCGCGCTGGCCGTGCTGATCGGCTTGAGTTGGATGCTGCGTAACCTGGGTGCGGGGCGTGCAGTTTATGCGGTCGGCTCAGATGCCGAAGCCGCGCGTCTGGCCGGCATTGAACCACCGCGCGTGGTGTTCGGTGTGTTTGTGGTGATGGGCGCGCTCGTCGGATTGGCGGCGCTCCTGAACGCGGTGCGGTTTTCTGCCGTGCCTGGGAACGCCGGAATCGGTTTGGAGTTGAAAGCCATCGCCGCGGTGGTCGTCGGCGGGACGGCGATTACGGG
>JALZJL010000216.1 GCA_030859785.1 Acidobacteriota bacterium | reverse complement strand
AGCCGCCGACTGAATACCCTTTGTCGACTCACGCATCTGCGCTTGCCTCGCACTTCGTTTACGGTCTGACGACCGACCTCGTGCGCCGCGCCATCCGCCGCGCTCTATGAGATGTCAGGGACGGTGCGGATGAGCAGAGACGAGAGGTAAGTTTCGAGGTAGTGGCTCAATCGGGGGAGACAAAAACAAGCCGCAGATTGACGCGGACGAACGCGGATCAGAAACACAATCGATGGAATCTGCGTGTCTCCGCGGCTCATCTCCTGACCTTGAGCCATTATCAGTTTCGACGCACGCCCTTGTGCGCGTTGCCGGGGGTCTACAACGCGGCCTTCGCGGGCTTGCTGCTGGTGGCGCAGTCCTCAGGCCGCCGTTTGCCGGAGCGCATCGCTTACAGCGATCTGGTGTTGCTCGGCATCGCCACTTACAAATTAAGTCACCTCATCAGCAGCGACCGGGTGACGAGGCCGCTCCGCGCTCCTTTCACTGAGTATGTCGCACCGGCGGGTGCGAGCGAGGTCAAAGAGAAAGTACGCGGCACGGGAATCCAGCGCGCCATTGGCGATCTGCTGACGTGCCCGTATTGCCTCGGGCCGTGGGTGGCGACGGCGCTGACTTTCGGTCTCGTCTTCAAGCCGCGCACGACCCCCTTGATCGGCGGCATCTTAGCCGCCGCCACTGTTTCTGAATTCCTGAATCACGCGACGACGGCAATGAAGAAGAACGAAGAATCGTAAGCGTTCAGCCATCAGCAGTCAGCCAGTCACATGCGGTACGGCTCTTCATCTTCGGGCCTCTGGTCTTGGACGCGCCGCGCGAATTATCTTGTTTTTGCTGAAAGCTGATGGCTGAACGCTGACGAATAATCATTGATTGAAACTACCGTGGAAAGAGTGAAAACGGACAAAGCTGGAAGCGAAAGAATGCATGAACAAGCGGCGCGGGGAATCGGTGGCGAAGTTGTGCCGCGAAGCCCGCGAGAGAGGATAAATTTGAGCGAGCAGAGCAAACCGGAAGTCGTCGTTATCACCGGGGCCTCGGCTGGCGTGGGCCGCGCCGTCGTGCGCGAGTTCGCCAAACGTCAGGCGCGCATCGGCCTTATCGCGCGTGGGTTGGATGGACTGGAAGGTGCGCGGCGAGAAGTTGAGGCGGCGGGAGGCCGCGCGCTCGTGCTGCCGGCGGATGTCGCTGACGCGGAAGCAATCGAGTGGGCGGCGGCGCGCGTGGAAGAAGAGTTCGGCCCAATTGATATTTGGATCAACAACGCGACCACATCCGTCTTCTCGCCGATCAAAGAGATGAAGCCGGAAGAATTCAAGCGCGTCACCGAAGTGACATACCTCGGCGTCGTCTATGGCACACAGGCGGCGCTCAAGCGCATGTTGCCGCGCAATCGGGGGACGATCCTGCAAGTCGGTTCCGCGCTCGCCTACCGCGCGATTCCGTTGCAGTCGGCTTACTGCGCGGCTAAGCACGCGATTCAAGGATTCACTGAGAGCTTGCGGTGCGAGTTGATTCACGATCAATCGGACGTTCACGTGACGACGGTGAATTTACCTGCTGTCAACACCCCGCAGTTCGGTTGGAACAAGAGCCGGTTGCCGAATCATCCGCAGCCGGTGCCGCCGATCTACCAGCCGGAAGTCGCCGCCGAAGCGATCTATTACGCGGCTCATCACCAGCGGCGCGAGATGAGCGTCGGGTTGCCGACGGTAGCTGCAATATACGGCAACCGTGTTGCGCCGGGGCTGGGCGATTACTATCTCGGCTCGCAAGGCTACGATTCGCAGCAGACTGGCGAGCCGATTGATCCGAATCGTCCGCATAATCTTTGGGAGCCGGTCGCGGGCGATCACGGAGCGCACGGCATCTTCGACGAACGCGCCTACTCTTTCAGCCTGCAGGCGTGGGCGAACATGAATCGCGGTTGGTTGACGGCTCTCGCCGGTCTGTGACTTGCGGGCGTGGCATGTGCCGCGCTGTGGCGAAGAAAGAGATGAGACCGGCGCAGTGGGCGCGTGGGCGACTCGCGTTTTCTTAGCTACGTCGTTCCGGGAGACATAAAGCAGTGCCGTATTTTACTTGTAACCTTTCCGAAGGCACGACGCCGCTCGCGCATTCGTGGGAACACACGGTCGGGAGCGGTCATGCGACGCTCGCGCTACGCGCCGATTGGCAGGCGCAACTGCATCGCGTGCATGACGAGTTGGGATTTCGTTATGTGCGTTTTCACGGTCTGCTTTCGGATGACATGGGCACGCTCATCAACCACGAAGGCAAGCCGCTCTACTCGTTCTTCAATGCCGATCAGATTTTCGACTTCCTGCTCTCCGTCGGGATGAGGCCGTTCGTCGAATTGAGCTTCATGCCCGAAGCGTTGGCGTCGGGTGGCAAGACAGTCTTTCACTACAAAGCCAACGTCACGCCGCCGAAGGATTACAAGCAGTGGGCGATGTTGATGGAAAAGCTGGCGCGTCACTGGGTCGGGCGTTACGGCTTGGAGGAAGTGAAGGAATGGTTCTTCGAGGTGTGGAACGAACCGAACCTGCCGGACTTCTGGAAGGGCACGCAAGACGATTATTTCAAGCTTTACTGTGACACAGCGGAAGCGATCAAATGCGTGGACTCATCGCTCAAAGTCGGTGGCCCGGCGACGGCGAAGAATGAGTGGATCGAAGAGTTTCTCGACTTCTGCGAAAAGAAAAAAGTGCCCGTCGATTTCGTCAGCACGCACCATTACCCGACCGACGCGCTCGGCAATGAGGGAGACGACACCGAGACTCAATTAGCAAACAGCCGGCGCAGCATTCTGCGCGAACAGGCGCAGGACACATACCGGCGCGCGCGCGGGCGACCGGTTTACTACACCGAATGGAACGCTTCATCGAATCCGCGCGACCCGCGACACGACGAGCCATACGCCGCCGCGTTTCTAGCCAAGACGGTGCTGGAGACGAACGGATTGGTCGAGGGCTACAGCTTCTGGACGTTCTCGGACCTCTTCGAGGAAAACTATTTCCCGTCGGTGCCGTTTCATGGCGGCTTCGGACTGCTCAATCTGCACGGCATCCCGAAGCCGACTTATCGTGCGTATGAACTGCTGCACCGGCTCGGCTCGGAACAGTTATTGGTAGATGGGATTCACGAGACGGTGGATGCGTGGGCTGTCCGCCGGGAAGATTCAGTCACGGTGTTGCTGACCAACCATGCGTTGCCGCGTCGCTTCATCAAGACGGAGCGGGTGCACGTCCGCCTCATTGAAGCAGCGCTACAGCCGCGCGCCGCCCACGTCGAGCGCATTGACGAGAGCCACGCGAACGCGCCGCGCGTCTGGCGCGAGATGGGCGAGCCGGAGTATTTGAGCGCGCTCCAAGTCGAGGGGTTGCAGGCGGCTTCGCGTATGGTAAGAGAGCCGCTCGGCTGGAAGTACGACGACCAAATCATTGACCTCGAAGTCGAGTTGCCGCCGCACGCGGTAGCGGCCATCACGTTAGAGTTTCAAGCCGGAGCGAGCATCAATAGCGGAGGTATCAGCGGTTGAAAGTAAAAGTTGACCAGCCGTCACTGACCGACAAGGAGTTGGGCAAACTCCAGCAAAGTACGTTCGGATATTTTTTGAAAGAGACCAACCTTGAGAACGGGATGGTGCCGGACAGCACGAAAGAGAATGCTTTTGCGAGTATTACTGCTATCGGGTTCGCGTTGACGGCCTACACCATCGGCGTCGAGCGCGAATACCTCACGCGCGGCGAAGCAATCAAGCGTGTACTGACGACGCTCAGGTTTTTCGGGAACAGCGAACAATCGAAAAAGCCGGAGGCGACTGGCTACAAAGGTTTCTATTATCACTTCCTCGACATGCAGACCGGACGCCGCGCCCCGAACTCCGAGCTGTCAACAATTGACACGGCCTTTCTACTGGCCGGCTTCCTGACCGCCGGCATGTACTTCAATCAAGACACGCCGGATGAAGAAGAAATACGCACATTGGCCGACGCCCTCTACGCGCGCGCCGATTGGCAGTGGGCGCAGAATGGCGGGGTGAAGGTTTCGCACGGCTGGAAGCCGAAGAGGGGATTTTTGAAATACTCGTGGGACGGCTACAGCGAGGCGTTGATTCTCTATGTGCTGGGGCTTGGCGCGCCGACGCACCCGCTGCCCGTCGAAGCATACGTGGCGTGGGCTGAAGGCTATCAATGGAAGAAACTCTACGACATCGAATTCCTTTACGCCGGCCCGCTCTTCATCCATCAACTCTCGCACGTGTGGCTGGATTTTCGCGGCATTCAAGACGAGTACATGCGCGCGAAGGGCATTGACTACTTCGAGAACAGCCGCCGCGCCGCTTACGTCCAGCAAGCCTACTCGATCCGCAACCCGAAGAAGTGCACGGGCTATGGCAAATACGCTTGGGGCATCACGGCGAGCGATGGCCCCGGCCCCGCCGAACGCAAGATCAAAGGCGTCAAGCGGAAATTCTACGACTATAAAGCGCGCAGTATCCCCGCCGGCCCCGATGACGGCACGCTCGCGCCGTGGGCCGTTGTGGCCTCGCTCCCCTTCGCGCCGGAGTTGGTGCTGCCTTCGATTAAGCATTTTGACGAAGCGTACCCTGAGATGACGAGCGAGTACGGCTTCAAGTGCAGTTACAATCCGACGTACACCGGCAATGCGCAAGATAACTCCGGCTGGATTTCGCAAGGCTATTACGGACTCGATCAAGGTCCCATCGTGATGATGATCGAAAACTATCGTTCAGGTTTTCTGTGGCGTTTGATGCGGCGCTGCCCTTACTTTCGTCTGGGATTGCGCCGCGCCGGGTTCACGGGCGGTTGGCTTGGGAGCGCATGAGAACGCACGGGCGGCAAAATTACGGAACGGCAACTTCGGGTAGGGAAAGGCTCAAGCATGTCGCTCCAATACTTAAAAGAGGCTGTGGCGAGTCAGATTGGAATAGATACCTCAATCAAGCGGATACAAAATATGAACATCAAGCAATCGAATTCGAGCGCGGCGAACGGCAGCGTGGCAAAGAGTATCTAAAACACGATTAACGATTCACCACGTCACCATGCCCCGGCGTTCAACTGACGCAGTTTTTTTACCAAAGGACTTATGCCATGAACCGACGTACTTACGCGCTCGCCGTCTTTGCTCTTGTCGCCCTCACTATCACTGGCGCGGCTTTGTCTTGGGCGAACGCGCAGAGAAAAACAAACCGAAAAACTTCCGCCGCTGCCGCGCAACGGCAGACGCAAACCGCTTCTAAAGAATCCGCTGCACCCGACACGCCCGATACCAGACGTGACGTTTTCATC
This sequence comes from Acidobacteriota bacterium, assembly GCA_030859785.1. Lineage (GTDB taxonomy): Bacteria > Acidobacteriota > Blastocatellia > Pyrinomonadales > Pyrinomonadaceae > JACDEG01. Next base: position 490 of record JALZJL010000216.1, on the reverse strand, counting down.
TCAGCCCGCCGCGCTCCAAACGCCGCTCAGTTCGGCGAAGGGACATGGATCAACTCCGCCGCGACGACGCTCGAAGAGTTGCGCGGGCGCGTCATACTCGTGGATTTCTGGACGTTCGGCTGCTACAACTGCCGTAACACACTGCCGACGTTGAAGCGGCTTGACGCAGAGTACCGGACTAAAGGTTTGACCATCGTCGGCGTTCACGCGCCGGAGTCGGATTACGAGAAAGGCATCGAAAACGTGCGCGATGCCGTACAAAAGCTCGGCATCAAATATCCGGTGGTAACGGATAACGATTATGCAACGTGGCGCGCGTACAACATTGAGGCGTGGCCCACCGTTGTCATCCTCGATAAGCAGGGACGCATCAGATTTACGCACATCGGCGAAGGCTCTTACGAGCAGCAGGAACAAATTATTCAGAAATTGCTCGCCGAAACGGACGTTTCGATGAGCACAACACAAGATAAAACAGATTCAAGTCGAC
>JALZJL010000201.1 GCA_030859785.1 Acidobacteriota bacterium | reverse complement strand
AGCACCGTCAGTCCCGCCCAGAAGAGCGCATGCCACTTGCTGCGCCCGAGTCGCTCCTGCTGCCGCTCGCGGTGGCGCACGATGCTCGGATAAAGGCCGAGACTTGAGTTGTTGATGAAAATCTGGTTGTTGACTTCGCCAACATCGACCCGCACGGCATGCCCGTCGATAATTATTTGCGCTGCTTGTTCCAGATCAAGCGGGATGCGCAAATCCTTCGCAAAGTGGTTGAGCGTGCCGAGGGGCAGGACGCCGAGCAGTGTCTCTGTTCCGATAATCTTCGAGGCGACGAGGTTGATCGTGCCATCACCGCCGCCGGCGACAACAACCGGATATTGTTCACCCGCCGCGCGCTCGGCGAGGGAGACTAACTCCGCCGCATCTTTCGCGAGCGCAATGTGCGCGTCCACGCCGCCATCGGCGAAGATTTCCGCCAGGCGCGCCTCAACCGTTTCGCCACCGGCCACCTGCGCCGTCCCGGCAGCAGCGTTGAGGATGACCATCATCCGCGTTTTTTTATCCATCACGAGTCACCCGTAAAAGTTAGGCTGGGTCACAGCCAGCCGGAGCGTTTGAAATGTGCGTAAAGGGCGACGCACGAACCGACCGTCAGCAGCAGCACGGCGGGGTAGCCGAAGCGCCAGTTCAATTCGGGCATGTGCTGGAAGTTCATGCCGTAGATGCCGGCGATCATAGTCGGCACGGCGATAATCGCCGCCCAGCCCGCGAACCGCTTCGTCACTTCGTTCTGCTCGATGGAGATGAACGAGAAGTTGGCTTCGAGCGCGGTCGTCAGCAACTCGCGCAGTGTGTCGATCATTTCGTTGATGCGAATGACATGATCGTACACGTCGCGGAAGTATGGGCGCGTGTCTTCAGGAATAATCTCAAGATCGAAGCGCATCAGCCGATTGCAGATGTCGATCAACGGCGAGACGGCGCGCTTCAGTTCAAGCAGTTGAGCCTTCAGTTGGTATATTTCCGCCGTCGTTTCGCGGCTGAATGTCTCGCCGAAGATTTTTTCTTCGAGTAACTGAAGTTGATGCTCAAGGCTGTCGACGATAGGAAAGTATCGGTCGACGATGGAATCCATCAGCGCGTACAACGCGAAGCCAGGCCCCTTGCCAAGCAGCCGTGGCGTCGTTTCGCATCGCGCTCGGACATCGGTGTAAGCGAATGACGACCCGTGGCGGACAGAGATAAGGTAGCGTGCGCCGACGAAAACATGCGTCTCACCGAATTCGATTCGCCGTTCGTCAACACTCATCTGCGCGGTGCGCAGGACGATGAACAGCGAGTCTTCGTATAACTCGACCTTCGGACGCTGGTGGGCGCGATGCGCGTCTTCGACGGCGAGGTCGTGCAGACCGAACACGACCTGCACGCGCTTCAACACGTCTTCGCCCGGTTCGTGAAGTCCGATCCAGATGAAGCAGTCCGGCTGGGCGAAAACCTCGCTGATCTCGTCGAAGCCGATGCCTTCGACGCGGCGACCGTTGGAGTAGGCGACGCAGTTGACGACCTCGTTCATGGCTTCTGAAACTTTCTTATGATGTAACATTTTGACTTCACCGCTGTGGGCTATGATGAAAACTCACTTTATGCTTAACATGTGACGGGAAGCAACTTCGAGAACCGGACGGTTGCGGCGTCACCGATCAGACACCACATCGAACCATCCACGAATGACGAGGCGAATCAATTGATGGAAGTCGAATATGCTTTTGAATGTCCGTACTGCTGGCAGACGATTACGATGCTGCTGGATTTGAGCGCGTCGGGACAGGAGTATGTCGAAGATTGCGAGGTGTGCTGTCGCCCGATCCTGATTACATACGAAACGAGCGGTGATGAAGTGGTGGATTTTGTCGCACAGCCATCAGCGTGAAACCCTTTATCGAGTCGGGCAAGTTGAAGAGGCATCAAAAGTATGGATAGAGAAAAAGTCGGCACCCAACAGAAGGCGCTTTCAATCAACCTCGATCCGCGCAAGTACGGCGCGTTTGCCGAGATTGGGGCCGGTCAGGAAGTGGTGCGCTGGTTCTTTCAGGTCGGCGGCGCGGCGGGAACCATCGCTAAAAGCATGTCGGCGTATGACATGTTGGTGAGCGATTCGATCTACGGCAAGGCCGACCGCTACGTCTCGCGCAATCGTCTGCAAAGCATGCTCGATTACGAGTACGGGTTGCTGATTGAAAGACTCGACGAAAAGCGCGGCGCGGAAACCGATTTCTTCGTCTTCGCCGACACGGTTGCGGCGCGCGGCTACAAAGGAAACGCCGAGTGCCACGGCTGGATGGGCATCAAGTTTCAGTGTCACCCGCG
>JALZJL010000096.1 GCA_030859785.1 Acidobacteriota bacterium | reverse complement strand
AGCGCGCTGGCGATGAAGTCGTGCAGCTTTACATCCGGGATGTGGCGTCGAGCGTGACGCGCCCCCTGAAGGAGTTGAAGGGCTTCGAGCGCGTCACGCTCCGACCCGGCGAGAAACGGCGCGTCCGGTTCACACTGACGCCGCAGAACCTTGGCTTCTACAACCGCGAGATGCGCTTCATCGTCGAACCGGGTGCGTTCAAAGTCTTCGCCAGCAATAGTTCTGTCGATGGACTGGAGGCCAGCTTTGAAGTTGTCGAGAAATGACTTCGCGGACGACTCTCTCACTTCTCCTTCTGAACAGATGAAGACAAAACTTAAGACAGGAACGGCGGGTCGGCGTCTCGTGATGTGCGCGCTGGGACTGCTTTCATTATTCTTCGGCTCGGCGGTCGGGCAACAGCCGGAAAAGCGATTGGCGGACGCAGGCCAATCTCCCGCGGAAGACTCCGCCTCGGCCCTGTTGTTCGCGTACTTCAAGGGTAACGGCGAAGACGGACTGCACTTCGCCCATAGTCCTGACGGGTTTACATGGCGACCGGTCAACAACGGTCAGCCCCTCATTAAGCCGACGGTCGGACGCGACAAACTGATGCGCGATCCACACATCACTGTGGGGCCGGACGGAACTTACCACATGGTCTGGACGACTTCGTGGAAGGAGCCGGTGATCGGCTACGTCACGTCGAGAGATTTGATCCGGTGGTCGGAACAGCGGGCTATCACTCCGATGTTCCATGAACCCGGCGCGCGCAACGCCTGGGCGCCGGAGACTTTTTATGACTCCGCAACGAAGCAGTTCCTTCTGTTTTGGTCTTCGACGATTCCAGGGCGTTTTCCCGAAACGGACGGAAGCGGCGGCAACGGCCTCAACCATCGCATCTACTACACAACCACGAAAGATTTTCGGCAATTCACTCCCACCCGGTTGCTCTACGACAAAGGCTTTAACGTGATAGATGCGACGATCATCAAGGAACATGATCGCTACGTCATGTTCCTTAAAGACGAGACGCGCTTACCGGCTGCGCAGAAGAACATTCGCTATGCGGTGAGCGTTCGTGCGGAAGGGCCGTATGGTGAGGCGTCGCCGCCCATCACCGGTAATTACTGGGCGGAAGGGCCGTCGGCGGTTCGATTCGGCTCACGGTGGATCGTCTATTTTGACAAGTACACGGAACACCGCTACGGCGCGGTCGTCTCTTCAGACCTCAAGCGTTGGGAAGACGTTTCATCGCAGATTAAGTTTCCCGAAGGCACACGGCACGGGACGGTGTTGCGTATCTCGCCAACTCAGTTGTCGAAGATACTCGGTCTGAAGTAGAGCGGGCGCGTTTGATGATTCACGTTCAGCGACGGAAAGCACACAGGCATCTTGAGGGGTGGTTCACTTGTTGCGTGCGGCCACCCAATCACGCAAGTGAGAGCGAGATCAAAAGTATAGTTGGCATCGTAAAGGCTATGAGAATCCAGGCTGACAGCTTGGCCTTATGCTTCATACTGATTCAGGCTTTCAATTCTGCTTCGACTGTTTCCTGCTCTGTCGCCGGATGCGATCACGGCAGCAATCACCTGACCTTGGTGACAACTATTCTTACGGGCTGCGTCGGATTGGCGAGAGTAATTCTGAGCGGCTCGACTCGCTCCATTGGCCCGTCGCGGCGGAAGTCGCCGACGAATGACGGGTTACTCCTCGCCTCAATAACATAAATCTGCCCCTCATACCCTTTAATAGTGAACCGGCCCTGCTCGTCGGCCTGTATCCCGTTGTTGGTGACAGGGTCGTGGTAGGTCACGTCCCTGTAACTGATGTTTGCTTTAGCCACAGGCTTTCCGTCCGCCCAAACGACCAAGCCTTTAATGACTCTCTCGGCGCGGCGCGGTGGCATGACTAGCGCGAAATCCTTAACGTGCTCACCCGCACTGATAATGACCGGCTCGGCTTGCTCCGCCGTCTCGACGCCGGGGTGATATACGCGCGGGAAGGCGCTTGTCGGATCATTCTGCTGCGGGTATTTGCTGAGCCTCACGCCGAGCAAGTAGCGCCCCACTGGCAGCGCCTCAAACTTAAACTTTCCTTCCTCGTCCGTCTGCGCGAAGCGTATGTCCGGGTGGTCCTTTTCCGTTTCTTTGATTGGCAATGCGTTGATTGTAATGCGCGGGACGGGCTGGCCCTCAGCGTCCATTGCCTTGCCGCTGATGCGTCCGTTGTCGGAGATGAAGAAGTTGGCACCGCCGCAGCCGCGTTCGGTGATGACCACTTTCTCCTCCGCGCGGTGTGTGTGCAGTTCGTCGGGCAGCGTGACCTTGACCGTGTACGTCTCCGCCTTGAGACCCGTCAGTTGGTAACGCCCCTCGGCGTCGGTCTGTAACTCGCGCCGTTCGCCCCCGCCCTCGACAATGATCGGAAGTCCGGCGACACGTTTATCAATTGGTGGCTCCGCATTTTCTTTACTCGGATGTGACATCATCACCGCGCCGGAGAGCGTCACGCCGGGTTCGCGCGACGCGAGATTGCGCAAAAACTTGAGTTCATCGTCGGCTTTAGCGATTGGCTTGGTCGGCGTGCAGATGCTCGTAGACAAATTACCCTCGCGGCCGTAGGCGTAAATAAGGTAGCGCTCGCCTTTAGTGAATTGGTAGCCGCAGTCGCCGCCGCCGGAGTTGGTTCCGATCTTCACCTCGCTGCCCTCAACGCCGCCGAACGCTTCCTCGACCGCGAAGCTGTAAATCATCGACGGCACATCCCACCCCGCGTCCTGCCGCTTCCGTTCCGCTCTAACGTCCTCAATTTTTCGCTTCTCAACGCCGTTGGCGACGCCGACGAAAACCGCGCTCGCGCTGCCGTATGCTCGACACGGCTCGAACTTCCCGACCGTAACACACGAGCACGCCCGCGCCGTTTCGACACCCCACATCAAAAAAGCGACAGGCATTGCCAACACGACGACGACGATTATTTTTACTCTCATAACTTTCCTCTTCTGGATTCACTTCCGCGCTTCGTCAATCAGACCCGTACTCGGCACCGGCTGCGCGCTTTGTTGCACCAGCACCGACTCGTATTCGTCGGCTTCAATCACCGCGCGTTCGGGTACGTTTTCATCAGCCACGTCGCGCACCAGCAGGAGACACGCGAGCGCGGCGGTCAGCATAAAGACGCCACCCGCCATCACGACGTAAAGCGGCGCAGACGTGCTGTTCTCGCCGAAGAAGTAACGGATGATGCGCCCGAAGGTGAACGACGCGATGATCTCCGGGATGACGATGAAGAAGTTGAAGACGCCCATGTAGACGCCCATCCGCGCGGACGGCAAGGCTCCGGCGAGGATCGCGTAGGGCATCGAAAGAATTGATGCCCATGCGATGCCAACGCCGACCATCGTCGCGATCAGCAGCCATTTATTTTGGATGAAGTAGCACGACAGCAGCCCCAGGCCGCCGCACATGAGCGCGAGCGAGTGGACGCTTTTGCGCGATGTCGCGGCGGCAAGTTTCGGCAGCGCGAAGGCGATAGCGAAGCAGGTGATAGAGTAAACCGCGAACATCAGCCCGCCCCATTCGCCGCCCTGTACGAACAAATCCGAGTCGCTGTTCGGCGCGTCGAAGATGTGATACGAAGTCATCAGGCCGAAGAACATCCACATGCAGAACAGACCGAGCCACGTGAAGAACTGCACGACGGCGAGTTGCTTCATCGTCGCCGGGATACTGCCAACCGCCGACAGAATCTCCGCGAAGCCCGCGCCGATCCCGCGCTTCTCTCGGCGCATTCGGTTGAATGCTTCCATGTCTTCGGGCGGGTATTCCTTCGTCGTCAAGACCGTGTACAGCACGGCGCAGAGAAACGCGACCGCGCCGATTCTGAAAGAATAAAGCACGGTCAGCGGGATGCCGCTCTCAGTCGTGCCGGTCACGCCCAATTGCCGAAAGATAAACGGCAGGGCGTTGGCGAACGTCGCGCCGATGCCGATGAAAAAGGACTGCATCACGAACCCGGCGGTGCGTTGACTGACGTTCAGCTTATCGGCGACGAAGGCGCGGAACGGCTCCATCGAAATGTTGATTGAAGCATCGAGAATCCATAACAGCGTCGCTGCCATCGCTAACCCGGTCAGCACTCGCCCGCCCAACCCACGCGCAATCTCGCCCGCGCTCGGCATCAGAAAAAGCGCGATTGAAGCGAGTATTGCGCCGACCAGAAAGTACGGACGCCGGCGCCCCAATCTATTCCACGTGCGGTCGCTCATCGAGCCGATGAGCGGCTGCACCACCCAGCCCGTCACCGGCCCGGCCAGCCACAGAATCGGCACGTCGTCCGCATTCGCGCCGAGGTAGGTGTAGATCGCCGACATGTTGGCGAGTTGCAAGCCCCAGCCGAACTGAATGCCGAGGAACCCGAAACTCATGTTCCAGATTTGCCAAAAACTCAGACACGGTTTTTGCTGCATCGCCTGTTCTCCTTAAAAAAACTCGGGAGTCCAGAGTCTAAAGTCGGTTGTCAAGAAGCTGAAAAGTCTTCGACTTCAGACTCCGGACTCCCGAATTTTATCTACTGTAAATATTGATATCTTCGAGCACCACGTCGCGGTCGAGCGAGAGCGCGTACATCAACGTGCGCACGATATTCGAGACGTGGACGAAGCCGGGGCGCGGTTCGTCCGTCGCGGCGGTGTGCTCCACATCAACCAGGCCCGGACAGAAGTTGAAGACGCGGATGTTCGCGCCCGCTTTGCGCACGTGGTCGCGCACCGCTTCGGCAAAACCGAGCAGGCCGAACTTCGATGCGCAGTATGAAGGCACGTCGGCGTAACCGTGCTTTCCCGCTTGCGACGAAACATTGATGATGTCACCGAAGTCGTGCTTCACCATGTGCGGCAGGCACGCGCGCACCAGCCACATCGCGCCGCGCAGATTTGTCTCCATCACTGTGTCCCACCCTTCTTCCGTCATCGCTTCGACCGTCTCCGCCACGGCGAGTCCGGAGTTATTAACCAGCACATCAATCGTGCCCCATCGCTCAACGACGCTTCGCACCAGCGCTTCGGTCTGCGCGAGGTCGCGTACATCAAACGCGTGTGGGTACACACGCTCGACGCCGATGTGCGCGTTCAACTCGTTCGCCGCGCGTTGAAGAGTTTCTGCGCGACGCGATGCGATTACGACCCGCGCGCCCGCCGACGCTAACGCCTCGGTGAACGCGCGCCCGATGCCGGTGCCACCGCCGGTGACGATGGAGATTTGTTCGGACAAAGATTTCTTTTTGAGAATCATTGATTTTACATGCGCGAGGCAGGCACAAGCTCATCGCATAAAAATTAATCTTAACGAACATCCGTTTAGAGGCGGGCTGCGCCCGCCGGGTCTTCATTCCAGTAGCCTTGCCAATCTATCTCAATCGGCACGCATCCCGCTTCATGCGGCAGGTATGCGTGATAACTTGACCATCTCCACTGAACGGGATGCTGACACAGTTTCGCGCGCACTGGGTTCTCGTGAATATAATTCAGCTTTTGTCGAATGAACTTTGCGCTCCAAAGATCAATCGAGGAATAATCTTTAAGCCAAACCGCGTGCTTGTGAGAACGTTTCTGCGGGACGCTCAGACAGAGTTTGGCAAGAGATGATTTGTGGTTTTCTACACGCAACCAATCAAGTATCAAGCGTGCCGAGCTACCTTTCAATCTTCTCATCAAATCGCTAATGTCGCGCGACAGTGGGTTCAAAATCAGATGCACATGGTCTGGCATTATTACGTAGCCGATTAGCTTAAACGGTTGTTTATATCTTGTTTCGGCTAACGCCTCGATGAAAAAAGAGCACGCGTTTCCGCTACGAAATACAGGCACGCGGTTAAAGGTGACCGCCGTGACGTAATGAAAGATGTTCTCGTCATGTGATTTGAATAGTTTCATCGCGTCACGAGCCGGCGGGCGTAGCCCGCCTCTAAACGAACGTCGTTGTTTATTTTAATCGCATCAACGCACCGCCAGAACGCTCGCTGAGCGCGCCGGCAGCGTGACTTTAATCATCCCGTTTTCAACTCTGGTCTCGTCTTTGATGATGCCGAGCCGGTCGCTCAGCCGCGCGTTGTTTTCAAGGTTGACGCCCGTCATATCAAACTCGAAGGTGGCCGGCTTGGTGTCGTTGTTGAAGACGACGAGCACCGTCTGGCGCGGTGTCATGCGGGCGTAGGCGTATTGCTGTTCGGCGATGTAGAGATTGACGAGTCGCCCGCGGCGCAAAGGTTCTAACTCGGCGCGGGTGCGCGTCAGTTGCCGCACGTGCTCGAAGACTTGCTGCTGTTCGGCGTTGCGGCCTTCTCTGGTGAAAGCATTCTTTTGGTCGCCGGGGAAGCCGCCGGGAAAGTCGCGTCGATTGTCGGGGTCGTTGCCGCCGCCAATCGCAATCTCGTCGCCGTAGTAAAGCTGCGGCGCGCCGCGCGTTGTCATAATTAACACTTGTGCCAGCTTCAGCCCGGCGGCAGTCGCACCCTTCTCGTTCATAAATCGCGACACATCATGATTCCCTAACAGCGTCACCAGCACGTCAGGGTTCGGGTAGAGATGATCTTGCGCTAGTGCCTGCGCGACGCTCCTGATTGATTGACCTTCGCCAAAGGCGCGGCGGATTGGATAGAAGAGCGGAAAGTCGAAGAGCGTGTCGAGCCGCGAATCAATTCCGTCGGGGCCGGGCCGTCCCCCCTGAAAGAAAGCGACGTGCGCCGGGTCGCCGTCCAACACTTCGCCGACCACGTTCATGTTCGGATACTCGCGCTTAATCGCATTCATCCAGTCATGCCAGAAGTGATCGGGCACGTACTGCCAAGTGTCCTGACGAATCGCGTCGAGTCCGGTCACGCCGATCCACCACAGCGTGTTCTGAATGTGATAGCGGGTCGTTTCTTCATCGCGCTGATTGAAGTCTGGAAGGATGTTGATGAACCAGCCGTCCATCGTCTCGCGATACTCTTTGTAAGCCGCGTTCGGGTCGTGCAGCGCCCACGTCTGAAAACTGTTGGCAAGATGATTCTCTTCCGTGCCGTTGTACCATGTCGGCGTCGGCGTATCTTTGACCCACGGGTGATACGGACCGGAGTGATTCGCCACCTGATCCTGAATGATCTTGATGCCGACGGCGTGCGCTTTATCAATTAACTCGCGCAGTTCGGCGAGCGTTCCGAAACGTTCTTCGACACCGTAGAAATCAATTGCGCCGTAGCCGTGATAATCGGTGATCGGTCGCTTCGGCCCATTCTCGACATCCGGGTACATCTCTTTTTCGTTGAGCTGATTTACATTGTCGTACCACGGATTAAGCCACAGCGCGGTGACGCCCAAATCTTTCAGATACGGCAGGCGGTTGATGATGCCGCGAAAGTCGCCACCGTGATAAAAGCGCGCCTTTGCGCGGTCGAAGAGTCCACGCGACTGCGGCGGGTCGTTGTTCTTCGCATCGCCATCACTGAAGCGGTCGGGCATGATGAGATACATCACATCATCGTTCGAGAATCCCTGAAACCGTCCGGCGCGTGCGAGTGGCGCGGTGATCTCAAACGCTGCTTCGGTCATGCCCGCCGGCGTCGTAATCCGCAGGCGTCGCGCGCTCGGTGTCGCCCGCGGGTCGATCATCACGTCGACGAAGACGTACGTCCCCACCGCGTTAACGCGTGTCAGTCCGGTCTGTAATCCGGTGCCGACCGCTTCGACGCGAGCACCCGTTAAGTGACGACCACGAATCAACACGCGCACTGGATTGATCGAATGACCCGGCCACCAATTCGGCGGTTCGACTTTAGACACTTGCGGAGTAGTTTGCGCAGCGCAGAGAGAGGCGGTTGAGACGAGGATCAAGGCAAAGTGAGAAAGTTGAGCGGAGAGTTTCGTTTTCGAAATATTTGCGTTCATGTATTTGAGTGACGTGGCAAGTGATGATGGTTGGAGACGGGCTGTTGTAACCGCCGCCGTTATCCACTCGCGCGACCGGCGGGCGTAGCCCGCCGCTAAACGATGACTTCCTCTAAACGGTGTCTGTGATTACTTCGGCGAACACTCTCTTAAACGACTGCTTGCCGTCTGCCATAAAGCTCTGTCAACTCTCCGAGCCGGTCGCGCACTTTATCCGTTAGAGCATTGCTCCGATAACGCCACGCCCAATTCCCCGATGTGCTGGCCGGGAGATTCATGCGTGCTTCGGTGCCGAGGCCGAGCACGTCCTGAAGCGGGATGATCGTGGTGTCGGCGACCGACGCGAGCACGGCGCGGATGAAGTCCCAGTGAATTTCTTTGCCGTCGCTGTCGAGGTACTTCAAACAAAACTTGCGCTCGCGCTCAACTTGCTTCGCGTCGCGCGTCGAGCCAGCGCCCGCCTCTGATTTGAACCAGCCGACGGCGGTATCGTTGTCATGCGTTCCGGTGTAGACGACGACGTTCGGTACGTAGTTATGCGGCAGGTCATTACTCTTTGGGTCGCCGCCGAACGAAAACTGAAGGATGCGCATGCCGGGGAATCCAAAGTCGTCGCGCAAGCGTTCCACGTCCGGCGTAATCACGCCGAGGTCTTCGGCGATGATCGGCAATTCACCGAGCGCCCCTTTGATCGCGGTGAACAGTTCCCTGCCGGGCGCGGGAACCCATGCCCCGCGCTCCGCCGTCTTGTCTCTGCCGGGAATCTCCCAGCACGCAGCGAAGCCACGGAAATGGTCAATACGCAAAATGTCGACCGTGGCGAGCGTCGCACTGACACGCTCGATCCACCAACGGAAATTGTCGGCGCGCATCCGTTCCCAATCGAAAATTGGATTGCCCCACAACTGGCCGGTCGCGCTGAAGTAGTCCGGCGGTACACCCGCGACCACAAGCGGGTTGCCCATATCGTCGAGTTTGAACTGGAACGGATTAACCCACACGTCCGCCGAATCATGCGCGACGAAGATCGGAATGTCGCCGACGATTCGCACGCCGTGTTGATGGCAATATGCTTTCAGCGCCGACCATTGTTTGAAGAATACGTATTGATAAAACTTATGCGCCTCGACGGCCTCGCGGTGCTGTTGATGTGCGGCGGCCAATGCTTCCGGCTCGCGTCGGACTAGCGGCACATCCCACTTGTTCCACACTGCGCCGCCATTCGCGTCCTTCAACGCGCGAAACAGCGCGTAGTCGTCGAGCCAAGATGCCGAGCGTTGATTGAATGTCTCGAAATCCTGACGCAACTCGGTACTTGTCGTCGTCTTAAAACGCTCGAATGCTTTCCGCAGCAACGCGTTTTTGTATTCAATGACTTTGCCGAAATCTATTTTCTCGGCGGAGGATTTTGGAACGCGCGCAATGTCTTCCGCCGCGAGGAGGTTGTCGGCGACGAGACGTTCCGGACTGACGAGCAGCGCGTTACCGGCGAATGCGGAGAAGCATTGGTAAGGTGAATCGCCGTAGCCGGTTGGCCCCAGCGGCAACACCTGCCACAGACTCTGTTTACTGGCGGCGAGGAAATCGACGAATGCGTAAGCCTCGTCTCCCAGGTCACCGATGCCGAACTTGCCGGGCAGCGAAGTCGGATGAAGAAGAATGCCGCTCGATCTCGGAAACGTCATGTCAACCTCAGTTTGTCTCTGTAATGCGTTGTTAAAGTTTGCGCCCACTGTAAACGTCAGGCGTTGCCGTCTTGACTATTTGCAAGCGGCGACAGATTTTCAGGATGGACAGGATACAGACTGACTGGACGCACAGAATAAATCAAAACGGGTAGAGACGGAAGGCATCAAGGCAGTTCACACAGAGACGCAGAGGAAACACAGAGGACACGCAGAAGGACGCTCGTTCAGAGCTAAGACCGATGCTCTTCTAAACGTGTGTAGATGTCAATGGTGTGAGATTTTGGTTAGCCAACCCCTCGGTGTGGATTTAAAACTCCAACCGCAGACCGAACTGAATCTGCCGGTTAGTGATTTGCCTTTCATCATTCGTCCCTCATCTCGCCTGACTCGAATCTCCGCTTGGCTTCATCAATCAAATCGTTGTTGCGCTCATATGAAAGGTGCTTTTGTCCGTCTATCATCGGCGGGTACTGATGCGCGCAGTAAACCGGATACGCTTCGGTGCGCAGGTGCGCGAGTGTGTGATGGCCGCGCCGCGCCGCGCGTTCGTGGCGGAGCGATGAAATATCAATTGGCGCAACGACAATTCGCTCGCCCGGCCCCGGCGAAGCGTCGGCGAGTATGCGACCCTCGAAGTCTATGACCTGACTGCCGCCCGGCCAGGAATACGGCGGGTAATGTTTCAAACTCGCGCCCTGATTTGCGGCGACCACGTACGCCGTGTTCTCAATCGCGCGGGCGCGGTTGATGATTGTCCACCAATCCATCGGCGCGGTCGCGCCCCACGGATCCATGTATGCCGAGACGCGCACCAGAATCTCTGCGCCGTTTGACGCAAGCTGGCGCAGCACTTCCGGAAACAGCCAGTCGTAACAGATCGCGCAACCGATGCGACCGATGGGCGTGTCGGCGACGGGAAACAGCGGCTCGTCGTAGCCTTCGATGTCGTGCGGGCTGGTGTGAACCTCGTAAGGAATCCATGTGTTCACCTTGCGATACTTGTACAGCACGCCTTCCGGGCCAATCAGACATGTGGCGTTGAAGAGCGCGCCCGGCCAACGCTTATCAACTTCAAGCATCGAACCGGTCTGGATGTAGATATTGTGCTCGCGCGCCTTTTGCTCCAGACGCTCGGTGTGTTCGTTCGGAATCTCGACGGCCAACTTTCTAATCAACTCGCCGGCGGTCGCGAAGACCGGTGCGGCGTGCGCGAATTCGGGGAACACGACAAGACGCACCGGCACGAACGGCGCGCTGCCCGCCACCGCCGAATCAATCATCGAGAGCATGCGGTCGGTGTTGCGGCGCATCTCTCGCCGCTCGATTGGATTCGGCTGATCCGTCTGACAAGCAGCGGCGGAATAACGAATGTGGCTCATAAAATCTCTTTCGGGGAAAATGGAGAACGGTGTCAAAGGGCAATGGCGTTGAATTAAATTTTTCCGTGGTCGTTTAGAGGCTTTGCTTGCGCCCGCCGGTTTCGCTAACGAGTACTGAACCGGCGGGCGCAGCCCGCCTCTAAACAATCGTCTAACGCTCCAGCCAATGCTGACACCGGCGCTTTAACGATGCGTGTGTTGTAGCGTTCAATATAAGCGTGGTGTGCGGGCGTCATCGGGTAGCTTTCAGGCGACGAGTACGGGTAACTCTTCATCCCCTTGAACGGTAGCGGCGCGACCTGATCGGGACTCGCCGAATTGATGTCCATCTCTTTGCTGTAGCCTTCTGCGTAGAGCAGAAACGTCCGCGTCCATCCGTCGGGAAGCTTCGGAAGTTGTGACTCGTCAAAGGCGATTGAAATCTCATCACCGGGCCGCGAGATGACGAACATATCATCGACGCTTCCGAGCAATTCGCGCACGTCGCCTTCGCGCGTGTAGCGACCGGGGAATGTTTTCCACGGTGACGTTGAAGAGACGCGCTCGTATGTATAGCCGTATGGCTCGCGACCGTCGGGCGTCGCTTCCGCTGAGAAGCCGCGCCAGCGGAGGTTGGCGACCGTTGGTTCAAGCCGCGTCAGTTTCGTCGCAAATTTCCCGTCCGACGTATCCACCAGAATCTGATCCCAATAGATACGCATGTTGGTCACGATCCGCACTTCGCGACTGTTCGACAAAAACTTACCGGTCAGGTCAACCGTCACCGTCTGCGGGCGCCCGACCGGGACGCCGATGTCTTCAATCACGGTCTTCCAATTTCCCTGCTCGTCTTTGACCTGCAACTTAGGCAGCGCGAGCGACAATCCACCCTGCGCGGCGGCGACGTTGTCGCTCGAAAACGCATAGTCCGTCCACCCAGTCATCAATAGCAACGGGCGCCCGTCACCGGTTTTTCCTAAATCAAGAGTGAGCGTGTGCTCGTCGGCGTAGCCGCGGATGCGGTGGAGGCGGAAGTTGTCGGGGTACTTGCGGTCGACTTGTTGAATGCGGTCGAGCACGTCCTGACCTTTGTCATCAATCGCCGAAACTGGCAGGCGCGCGTCGCGTGTCGCGTAAAGATTGAAAGTTGACGAGGTGGGATTTCCCAAGCCTTCGTTCGGATACACCTCGACGCCTGCGGGGTGCGCGACCGCGACGAGTTGGAGGCGATCCATGAAGAGGGCTTCTTCGAGTTCATTCGTGACGCGAATCTCATAGCGCCCGTCGCGTGGTTTCAATTGGTCGCCGCGAATGCGGACGTACTCGTCGGGGTCGGGCATTGCGCGGACGCCGGGTGCGACCCAGTAGCCGAGTTCGCCGCCGCCCATAAAGTCTGTGATGAACTCGAAGCGGTCGCCGTTCCATGCGAACAGATACGGGCACGACGAAGGCTTGCGGTCGAGTTCGATGACGGTCAGGCTCGGTGCGTTCGGCGGCGGGGCAGGTTTCATGTCGCCGGCGCGGGCGGTCGCGGGCGGCGGTGTGATTTCGGTTTCCGCCTGGACGATGCCGGCGGGCCAGATCACGCGCACCGCGTCGGTCTGAGTGCGTTGACCGAGGCCGAACACAATGTCGGCAGGGGCAGGCGCGGGCGTCGCGGAGTAAGTTTCTAATTTCTGTTGGAGGCTTCCGGCGCGGGCTTCGATTTTCGAGGCGACGCCGCTACGGTTGCTCACCTTACCGGCGAGGCGCACGCGCACCGAGCGGTTGCGGTTGCCACCCTCGTTACGTCCGATGATGGTTCGACCCGACACGGAGCGCGTAACTAAATCAACGTCGCCGTCACCGTCCACATCGCCGGACGCGAACGCGCGTGCCGTGTCAATCTTCCACAACGGAGTTGCCGCGTTCGCATCAGCCGCTTGAATAATCTTCTGCCATCCTGAGCCGATATTGCGCCAGACATAGACGCCGTCGCCCTGCATTGTGACCAGATCGAGCAGCCCGTCGTTGTCGTAATCGAGGAACTGCGCGGCCTGATTTCGCAACGTGGGAGAAGCAGCGCGCGGCGTGTTCTCAGCGATGCGGAAACGCCCTTGCCCGTCGCTCATCGCAAAGACACCGGCGTTACTCAATTCACCGAAATAGAAATCCGTGTAACCATCTTTGTTCACGTCGCCCGCTGCCGCCGAAGTAAAGTTCCAGTCGCGTCCCTTCACATCGATTCCGACCTCGGCGGCGACGTCGCGGAACGTGCCGTCGCGCAGGTTGCGATGAAGCGCGGGCGGCGCGCTGAAGTTGACGACCAACAGATCGACGTCGCGGCGGTTGTCGTAATCCGTTGGCACAACGGCGACCGCGTGATTGTCGGCGGAGCCGGTGACTTTAGCCGACGCCGTGTAATCCACAAACGTGCCGTTGCCGTTGTTGCGCAGCAGCATGTGCGGCGCGCCGGCGAAGTCTTTCGGGAAACTTGATGCGCCGTTTGCACCGACTTGCGGCGGCTTTGCGAGGTCGGCGAGGCCGGCGATGAAGATGTCGAGGTCGCCGTCGTGGTCGGCATCAACGAACGCGGCGGAGATTGAGAGATGCGGGTAAGCAGCAAGCTTCGCCGTCGCGGTCACATCCACGAAACGCCCGTTGCCTTCGTTCCGGTAGAGCGCGTTCGCGCCGTAACGCAGCACGAATAGATCGGGCTTCTCATCGTTGTCAAAGTCACCCGCGACCGCACCGATCCCGATGCCACCTGTCTCTTTGCTGAACGCGCCCGATTGCGCCGTCACCTCAACGAACTTGCCCGTGTCGTTACGGTAAAGCTTCTGCGCTGAAGCCGAGACTTCGAATAAATCGAGGTCGCCGTCATTGTCGAAGTCGAACAGCGTCGTGCCGCCACCGAGCGACGCCACAAGATTGTTCTTTGCTGCGTCATTGAAGTCCGCGCCCTTAATAGTCTGACCGAGTCCGCCCCCGGAAGAATTTGTGCCCGCTGCTACATCCGCTGCCGCGTTCGGCATCATGCCAGCGGTCGCATCGGCGAACGTCACGTCCGGCGTCTGCTTATCAACTAAATCCGGTTCGGCGCCGGTCGAGGTGATTCCTTCGGCGTAGCGTCCCTGCTCAAGATAGTTATTGCCGATGCTGGTCGCCGCGCCGCTTTCGCGCAGTTCCTTAAAGCGTTGAATCAGTCGCTGTCCCTCTTCACGGTCACCGCCGCGCAGGAGCGCCGTGCCGAGGCTATACAGCGCGGTGCCGTTATACGGCTCGGCATCATAGGCGATGCGAAACAGCGCGATGGCTTCGGGGTATTTGCGCTGCTGCACGTAGACCTGGCCGAGCAGAATGTTCCCGCCCGTATCGCGCGGGTCAAGGGCGATGACACGCTGAAAAGCAATCGCCGCGTCGTCGAGACGATTCTGGTCTTTCGCAATCTTGCCGAGCATGTAATGCGACTGCGGCGCTTTCGGCATTGCATCAGCCGTCGCTTTCGCCTCGCGCAACGCGCCGACCATGTCCGGCAAATTATAGAGCGCAATCGCGAGATTGATGCGCGCGATAGCAAGTTGCGGGTCAACCTTCAACGCGCGTCGGAAAGCGTCCGCCGCCTCTTGATACTTAAACTGTTCGAGCAACGCGACGCCGAGGTTGTTCGCGCGGTACGCATCCTCGCGCGCCGCACTCACGCCGGTGGTGCCTTGCATCGAAGCCCGCGATGCGTAGGACGAAAAAGTGAGAATCGCGGAGAGCGCAAGAACGGTTAAGACCAAGAGGTATCGGTAAATCTTCATAAGACGATTATCAGGTGTTGACGGATTTAGCAGTGATAAATGAGCGTATTCTCAGTGTGAGTCGTCCCGATTCCTACTGCGTCGCGGCTGGTGTCGGCATCATTGTTGGCGTCGGCGTCGCCTGCGTTTGCTCCGGCGCTCTCGCGAACACAATCGGCTCGGACTTGATGATGCCCTTCCCTTCCTGCACGACGATTGTTTGATTGGCTTTCACATCAGGGATCGTGTCTTTGCGACCACTCGGCCAGATGATTTCTAAACTGACCTTTTTCTCGACGCCTTCTGCGGGCTTGCCGAGGCCAAACGTCAGCGGTAACTCGCTCTGCGAGCAATAGCTCGATCCGGTGCGCACGATATTCCAGAGTCTTATATTATTACCGCTCTTCAGTGTAACTTTTGTGCCGATACCGTCACGGTTTGATTGACTGCCGACGGTTTTGATTTTGAGCAGATCGTTCTGATTGGCGTTGTCGTTGCGATAGAGACGCGCCGGGCCGTTGTTCGCCAGCACCAGCAAATCGAGGTCGCCGTCGTTATCGTAATCGCCATACGCCGCGCCGCGTCCGACGATGGCGCGACCGAGGGTACGCCCGGCCTTGCCCGTCACTTCTTCAAACTTTTTCTTGCCGCGATTGTGAAACAGATGCGGGGCTTGCGCGTACCTGACCTTCGGCTGCACCTTTTGAATATCGTCAGAGACGTGGCCGTTGACTGCGAAGACATCGAGCAGGCCATCAAGGTCGTAGTCGAAGAAGAAAGTCGCAAACGTCAGAGACTGTTCCGACATCTTGCCGATGCCGGAGCCGCGCGCTTCGTCGGTGAACAGGCCGTTGCCTTCGTTGCGGTAGAGCGCCATGCTCTCGCTGGTGAAGTTGCCGATCACGATGCCCGCTCTGCCCGACCCGTCATAATCTGCCGCATCGACGCCCATCCCCGCGCGCGGCGTGCCCGCTTCGCTCAGGGCGACGCCCGCCGTCAATCCTTCGTCGGTGAACGTGCCGTTGCCGTTATTCTTGTAGAGCTTGTTCGGCTCAGTATCGTTGGCGAGAAAAAAGTCCATCTGGCCGTCGCCGTTGTAATCGAGGAACGCGATGCCGAGCGCCTTACTCGTCGGGTCGTTTAGCCCGGCGCGCGCGGTCGCGTTCTCGAACGTGCCGTTGCCACGATTGTGGTAGAGCGTCGGACTTTGACCCTTGTACTTCTGCGGCGTGCAGTAGGATTTGTTGGTGCCGTCGAGCGTACACTCGACATCCGTCTCGACTGACCACTCGACATAGTTGGCGACGAGCAGATCGAGTTTGCCGTCCTTATCGTAATCGAACCACGCGGCACTGGTCGAAAAACCTGGATCGCCGACGCCCGCCTTTGCCGTTACATCTGCGAACTTGCCGTTGCCGAGGTTGCGGAACAGTTTGTTGGGGCCGACGGCGGTGATGTAAATGTCCACGTTCCCGTCGTTGTCATAGTCGGCGGCGGCGCAACCTAATCCGTACATCTCGACAGCGAGTCCCGCCGCGCGCGTCACGTCGGTGAATGTTCCGTCCTGATTGTTGTGATAGAGTGCGGGGAAAGATTTCGCGCCCTTCTTCTCCGGCCAGTTCGTTGAGTTGATGAGCAGGATGTCCTGCCAACCGTCGTTGTCGAAATCGAGGAATGCCCCGCCCGGCCCCATCGTCTCCGGCAGATACTTTTTGCCTGAAGCGCCGTTGTTATGTTTGAAACGAATGCCCGCTTCGGCAGTCACATCGGCGAACTCAATCGTCCCCGATGGGCGCGGCACTTCCGGCGTCGGGGTCGGCGACGCCAACGTCACCTGGTCGGACATCGCCGGCAACGGCGCGTCCTGCGGAGCAACAGTCGCCGTCGGTTCCTCTCTACAACCAACGAATAAAAATGCAGCAAGCAGAATCAGGGCAAAACAGATCAGGGGATTACGCATCTTCAAAACTTTCACCTTGGCTTTATGGATTAAACGTTGACGTCCATGCACCAATGTACCTCAACACACGCGAACAAAACGTCGCTTCGTTCAATCGCGGCATGAACCCGCGAGCGACGCCTCGGACAACGATCTCAAAACATCACTTGTTTGGGGAAACTACCGGAGCGCGCACCGGTTATGCCTGGGTCGTAGGAATCAACTTTATGTGTCTCGCCGGGCCGCTGTCAAACCGATGACGCGGCTTCTTTGTCCAGCTTCGCCAACGCTCGATCATGCACGCCGCTTAAAAGTATCTGCGCCGAAATCGCGCCGAGCATCGCCATCAACATGTCCCACTGCGTGTCCCACACGTCGCCCTGCGTGCCTAAGAAAGCTTCCGCCGATTCGCCGCCGGCGAGCGCCGCCCACCATTCGGTAAACTCATAGAAAGCGCTGAATGCGAGGCACACGCAAACCACCAAAAAGAACAGCCACTTGCCGCGCACAAGCGGCGTGCAACGCAGCAGCACTTCGCGCGCGATGATCGCCGGAAAGAAGCCTTGCGCGAAGTGGCCGACGCGGTCATACGGATTGCGGCTCAAGTTCAGAACATCCTGCATCCAGAACCCGAGCGGCACACGCGCGTAAGAATAGTGCGCACCCAAAATCAGAATCAGCGCGTGAATCAGAACGAGGCGGTAAACGAGCGGCGTGAACGGAAAGCGTCGGTGGATAGCAATCAGAATTCCCGCCCCGACGATGGCCGGCAGCACCTCAAGCCACCACGTCAGCCAGTCGAAAGGACGAATCGCGGAGACCAACATGCAAGCCGCGCCGATTCCGAGCAGCAGGAGGTTTTCGTGTCTACGGAACGGCGTCATAACTGACCTGCCAACTTCGATCCGACAAACAGCTATGCGTTTGATATGACCGCAGGCGCAGTAGCCTTGCGCGAGGTCAGCCACATTTCGATTAGGTTGGCAGTTGGCCCGACAAGGAACAGGGCGTAGTAAGGCGCGTGGACGCTCTCCATCAGACGGAGCATCATCTCGACAAACGCGACCGCCACCGCGACGCCGACCTGTGCCGGTTTCGACGAGCGCACGGTCGTCTTCGGGTCGGTAATCATGAAGAAGATGAACAGTTGATACATCGGCCCGGTGATCGGCGCGACTTCCGACTGCCACGGGTGGCCGGTGATCGCGCTTCTGACAAACGAGAACGCGACGAACGACAGGACGTAAGCGAGCGTGATGTGAAAGCGCTTCAGCCGCCAGATGATGATCGAGCCGAGCGTCCAGATGACCAGCATCGGCCAGACATTGTTGCCCCACTGGATGCTCAGGGAAGCGACCGTCCACGGCGCGAGGAACAGCATCGCGCAGATACCGAAGTTTGAAGGATTCCAGATGTGGCGGTCTTTCGTGCGCAGCACGTACTTCGACGTGATCGAGATTGCGCTGCAGAGCGCGTAAGGCCAGATCGCCGGCGAGCGGACGAGGATGCCGACGCTGATGCCGGAGATGTATGCGCTCGCGAGGTGCGGCCACTTACCCGTAAAGATGCGCGACAGCGTCAACTCAATTGCGATGGAAGTAACAATCGCGAGCGCCGTCTTTGAGTAGCTCTCAAGAATGCCGAACGACAGTTGACCAACCAGCAGGATGAATGTGATGAAGACCGGCGCGATGAAGCGGTGATCGAGGCCGAACAGCTTGGGCGTCTTGGCATTGTCACTACTCCTGACTGGCACGGAGGACGTGGAAGCCAGCGACGAAACCGAAGGGACGCTCAATTGGGAATTCATACCGACTCCTTGACTTGATGAAGCTTGCCGATCTCCGGCGCTTCGATAGTCTGCATCTTACCCGAAGGCCAGCGGATGACAACCTTTTCAACCTGCGCATTCTTGCCCAAGCCGAAATGCAACCGGCGCTGATTTTGCGCGCAGAATCCGCTCCCGCCTGACACTTCCTGCACCTGCTGCTGGCCGTCCCAGAAGATGCGCACCTGCGCGCCGATGGCGCTGCGGTTACTTGCCGCCGCACCTTCCAACTCGAACGCGACCCACTTGTTTTCCGGCGCGACCGTGTTCTTATAGACGAGCAGAGG
>JALZJL010000093.1 GCA_030859785.1 Acidobacteriota bacterium | reverse complement strand
CAACTTGATTTCCACTTCGCCAAGTATCCACACGGCTACTACAAGTTCCTGGAGCCATGCCACAACTCCAAGTCTTACAAGCGGGGGCAGAGTTGGCAGGAGGAACTCGGGTTCAGTGCCGACGAGTTCCGGACGGCCTTCGACAAGATCGGCGTGCGGTACCTGTCAAAGTCAGCATTTGATGCTGCGCCGGACAAGTTCCAAGACAAGCTCTACTGTAGTTACTTCGATAAGCAACAAGGGTTGACTTACTACTTCAGAAATCACCCGGTGGTTGACGCGGCACTCGACAAATTGATCGATGGGGGCGAGTTGCCGGATGAGAACAACGGCTTCGGACAAGACAGCACTTCTCCATCTACGGTAGATGGGGATTCCCAATCCACGGTAGATGGGCAATCCCCATCTACTGTAAACCGGCAACGCCGATCTACGGTAGATGGGAACAACCATCCCTGTAGATGGGCAATCCAGATCTCTAGGGATGGGGATTGCCAATCCCTAGAGATGGGCAATCCCCATCCCCCGTCCTTATATAGTCAGGAGAGTATTAAGGAGAGTATTCAGGAGAGTATTCAGGAGAACACACACACACAGAACGCCGAGCACGCCCACAGCAGAGAGGGTGTGTGTGTGATTAGTAAATCGAAGTTCTCGCAGAAAGAATGCCGCCGATGGGCGGAGCATCTCCACCGGACAGGGCAGGGCATCACCAATCCGGGCGGTTATGCCAAGACGATCCACCGCACTGGAGAAGACGATCCTCAGATCGAGCAGTTCCTCACTTCCCAATCACAAGTGGAGCCCTCTGGGGCAACGAATCACCCCGTATCGTCATGCCCGGACTGCAATGGCACGGGCTTCTGGTACCCGCAAGGAGTAAGACGGGGCGTCGCCAGATGCAAACATCGGCAATTGAGTGAGCAATCGTTTCAAACCCCTTTGTCTGCAAGCGGAGGCTCTCCATCAGCTACTTGATGGTGCTGACACGAGTGGGCGGATGTTGAAGAACTAGATGGGGAAGTTTCGCACCCGACAACTACGTAACGGTCAAAGAGGCGATCGCAGTCGCGCCCGCGACGCAATGGCAGGAGCGAGCATGAAATTTGGGGTGACAGATATGGCTGACGAAATCTCTGACAACAACTCTGACGCCTCGCCGCCAACCCATGAGTTAGTCGGCAATTCGCTGCCATCCGCACGCTCATGAAGCACATCTACGCCGCCGCGCCGCACGCCAGTCAATCACCTCGCTGACTACCTGACAGCGAACAATCATGCAGTGCCGCAGATCAGGTCCGAAGCGGCAGGTCAGAGCAGATGTTTCGAACGACAAATTGTCGAAACGAACGCAACGCCGATCCCAAACGAAATCGTCGCCGCCTTGAAAAGAACCGGAAGCTTTGACTGAAATGAACGCGACGCAAGAACATGACTATGATGCTGGGATTCAACACCATCGTTTAGTGGGTGCGCATGCAACACTGGCGAACTTCAACTCAGTGGAGATCGATCAGGCCGAAACCGCGGAAGCGGCGCTGCACCGACTCGCCGACTTTGCGACGCGACGCGGGCACCGCTTGCGTCAGATCAGATACCAAACACCAGCGCACTTTATTTCCATTGAACTTGCCGGGATGAGTAAAAAGAACCCCCACGGATGCGAAATAATCATTCCGACAGCATCCGCGGATGCGCATCTCTTGATGACGCTGGAGCGCCAGCCGAACGTCGATGAACGTCGCTGGCTGGAGATCGCAGGGCACACAGCAGCGCTTCGGGTAGAGCAATGCACACGACGACGACAGCACAAGAGACAGCCGCAGGGCGCGAGTACCGGCACTGATGAGTTAGCCACCCAGAGCGATTACCAGAGCGATCTGGTCGGTAGTTCTGCTCCGATGAAGGCACTCGCCGGTGTGGTCCGGAAGATCGCACCACTCAACTCCACGGTGCTGATCCTTGGTGAAACCGGCACGGGTAAGGAACTGGTGGCACGCGCTCTCCACCGGAACAGTCCCCGTGCGAACCAGCCGTTCATCGCCATCAACTGCAACGCGCTGACGGAAACAATCTTCGACAGCCAACTTTTGGGTCATACTCGCGGCGCCTTCACCGGCGCTCATCGAGACGAACTCGGCGCGGTGCGGGCCGCCGCGGGAGGCACGCTGTTCCTGGATGAAGTCGGTGACGTGCCGTTGCCACTCCAAGGCAAGTTACTGCGCGTGTTGCAGGAGCGCACCGTGACACCAGTTGGCTCTCACAAAGAATACAAGGTTGATGTGCGCTTCGTCGCCGCCACCAACAAAGATTTGGAACATGAGGTGCGCGAGGAACGGTTTCGCCGCGACCTCCATGGGCGGTTACGGGTGCAGGAGATCATGATCCCACCGTTGCGCGAGCGGCTCGACGACATTCCGGAACTGGTTCGACACTTCGAATATAAATTGCCCGCGGAGATGAAGTTGATCGCCCCACCCACGACCACGATGGAATCCATTCATGTTTTCTGCCGTTACCACTGGCCGGGTAATGTGCGCGAGTTGGAGCACACGATGAACCGTCTGCTCGCTAAAAATAGCGGAGGTGGGGTCATCACCGGTGAAGCAGTAGTCAAGGAACTGGGTACACCCCCGTCGATCGTGACCCCCACGCGGAAACTGCCGCGCGTCGTGCTGCCAGTGGAATTGAGTGAGTGGTTCTTTACGGAAGAGCCACTGGATCAATATGCCAGACGGGTGAAAGCGGCGATGTTAGGGTCGTTGGAGATGGAGGCGGGGAATGCGGCGGGGGCGGCACAGTGGCTCGGTGTTTCCACCAAAAGGTTTTACCAGTTGCGTCAGCGGGTGTATGACGCGGCCGGTCAATTGTTAAGCAGTAGACGAGCCGACATCAACTCAAACAGCTTAACGGAATGAAAAGGAGTGCGAAGATGACGACAATTGGAGAAGAAATTAAGAACGGCGGCGGCCGCGCGGCGGCGAGACAAACGCGCCGCTTCGAGATTTCGCTGCCGGTTCAGGCGGCGAAAATGGTAGAAGCGGCAGCGACACTGGGCGGATATGACACACCGGAAACGTTTATTCAGGAGGCAGCATTAAAGTCCGCAGAAGAGTTTCAGCAACGGATCCAGCATGCGATCAGCCGCGACAACGGCAATGGAAAGGGAAGGAAAACAGGAACAGGAGTGGGCCAGGAATCATGAGTCATTACGTCATAATTGCGAAAGATGCGCACACACACATTTGCTTTGTTGGCTACGACAAGCCACTTCAGACCTACTTCGCCCAAGTCCTGGAGCGTGCGACGTTTGATGCGGAGGAGTTGCGCGCCCTTCGAGATTGGGACGACCAACGACCTCCAAACCCGCCTCCCGCAACACGCTATGATTCCGGCAGCGGTCTGCCTGCAGCTTGAACAAGAGCGAGCGCAAAGCCCTGAACTGACCACGTTGCAGCGCGAGATGCACGCCCTTATGCAGCACATGGTTAACCGCTGAAGGTATACAAGAACGGTGAATGAGCATGACACGCGTCCTATAACGTGTTACCCCTTTACCCGGCTTTGACCATAAAGTCGGCCACCGACCCTAGATATTGCAGACGTGTTCACTGCATGACCCAATATCAAGGACCGTTTTTTACTTTATGGTCAAAGCCCCTTTACCCGGCCTTGCAGGGAAAGTCGGTTTGTGGTGGATATATAGAGTTGGACTCAACCTTGAGACACAGCATCTGGTACTCACCTGCGAATTTCCCTGCAAGGCTCTGCGGCTATGAACAATGCAACAAAACCACCCAAGTTGAGTTGTAAAAAGCGTTCTCACGCGACGATTCCGCCGCGAGTTGAGGAGCAAGTCCTCCCACAAAGTGGCGCGAGTGAGGGCACATTCGGTTCTCAATCCGTCGAAAGATGGCGAGAAGTTTTCACCAAAAGTTCCGCAAATGAGATGCGAAGCTAGTCTGGAAGCACAGCGACTGAGCGCTGCCGGGACACCATCAGTCGTGCCGCGCCGGGGCGTTTTGATGTCGATCCGTGCCGCCTATTCCGGAAGCACATCGCGCTTGATGCGCTCATTAGATGGCGTGGGTGGAGCGGTTTCCGGGAGAGGTGCGCTTCAGTGAGGGACGGCAGGATACGCATTAATGACGTCATGCAAACATCGCCGCTGTGCGGCGCTGATTTGCGAGTCATTAATGCAAAGCTTTGACAGATAAGCTCCGCCTCATTTTGGTTGAATGATGCAGTCGAAAGTTGAAGAGTTTCGTGAGTCCCAGAAAATCGGGAGAATAGATCAGGTCTCACTGAGGAGTATATGGCGAAGCGATATAGCACAACTAAGCGGCCAAGCGTACGGCCCACAGAAGACCAACTACGGAGGTTGAGGGAGCGCGCAGATGCGGAGGGGCTGAGCATCAATCAGTACCTTTTAGCGTGTGGCTTGAGCGATGGGCACGTGCCGAGCGTTGAGGAACTTGAGCTACGGGAGCGAGCGGTTTTTGAGATTCGTTGGGCAGCGCATGAGCTCAACAAAATCAACCGACGGCTCGACCGCAGGGTTGAAATCTCAAGCGAGAAAGTTCAAACCGCGCTTGAGCACACAATCGAAGCGGCACGAATAATCAGTGTCGCGTTCGGTGAGCAAGAGTCGACGCAAGGTGGTCGGTAATGGGCGGCATCTTCTGTCAATTCACAGTTGGACGCGCCGGGGCAGGCGAGGGCAACGCGCGCTATATCACCCGCGTGACCGCCACCGGCCGAGATGAGAAGGGTGTCTACCTGCACAACTACCCAGCGCACATCCGCAGCAATGATGACGATCAGCAGCGACAGAAGATCGTCGAATTCAACCGGCAACGAGAACAGGACGAACTCGCGCGCAAGAGGACGGGTGGCGGCACGACCAGAACGCACTACCGATGCAAAGTCTCATTCGAAGGAAAGGTGGACACCAAGAAAGCTCACGAGATGGTGAAGGAGTATCTGGAAAAGAATTTTCCTACGGCACGGGCGGTGGCCGCAGTGCACCAGGACACCGCGCACACACATGTGCATCTCAACATTCAAGCGCGCGGCATTGATGACCGCAAGCTTCATCTGAGCGAAGGCAAGTTTAAGAACCTGGATAGCGCCTGGGGACGCATCTACGGACGTGAATTCGGTCGGAAAAAGGCCATCGAGCATGAGCGTGAGAAGGAGGAGATGCGGAGATGGAAACGGGAATACGTACAGGCCAGGGAGTGCGGCGAAGAACTGAAGCGGCCGGCGCCACGGCGTGCTGATCGGAGATTGGGCACCGCGGAACACGAGGAGAGAGAGGCACGCAATCATGGCGCTGACCAAACAAGAATTGGAGGCGATCAACGAGCAGCTTCAGATCAGGATCGGGGAACTGAAAGAGGAAAACAACCGCTTGATCAATGTGCTGAGTGGAGCGAACGAGCGCATCGCGCAGCTCACGGAGCAGTTCACGGAGTTGAGCAACTACGTGGAGAGATTGCGCAGTTGGGCGAGAGAGCGTACGGCCGGGAGCATGAGGAGGGAGGCATCGAGCGATAATGAATCTGTTGGTTGATCCGACGATCGTCAGCAACCCGTTGGGAGACCCAGCGTGGTGGGTCGGCGGCAGCCTGCTGGTTAGTCTCGGCGTCGCGGCGCTCGGATGGACGAAGAAGACCCGCGACGCTCAGACTTCGCATGGTACGGCGGGCTGGGCGGAGCAGCAGGATGTCGCGGATTTACTGGTTGCAAACAAGCGGTCGCCCGCTCCGGGAGCGCTAATGCTCGGACCGTCACCCTGGTCCCGACACGAGAGATTGGAAATCAGCAGGGAACTGGCGAGTCGCCATGTGATCATCATCGGTCCACCGGGTGCAGGCAAGGGACGCGGATTCTTCCTGTGGAACCTGGCGCATTACCAGGGCAGCTTTTTATACAGTGATCCGAAGTCGGAAGGTTGGCAGTTAACCAGCGGCTACCGCCGGCGTCCGATCAGATTCGCCCCGCGTGATCCGGATGAATCGGCAGCCTTCAATTGGATCCCACTGTGCGGGACAGATTCACATCTGACGCTGTTGCTCGCCCGGGCGATGATGACGAGTGATGAGAACGGCCACGGGCATCCGTTTTTCACGAGAGCTGACACCGCGTTTCTCGCCAGTGTCTTCGCGCATGCCTCAACCATGGCGACACCCACGCCGGCGGCCGCCTACGACTTTCTGACCAGTTATGCAGGCGACACGTTGACCGACGCGTTACTCAAGTCGCCGAACCCGGTGGCACGACAGTTCGCGACCATCTTTTCACAGGCCGATCCGAAGCTGCGCAGTTCGATCATCATCGGCGTGGCGACGCAACTCGTGTGGCTGGCCGACCATCGGATTCGCCGGTTCACATCGTCCACCCACACCCCACCGGACTTCGGCGAGCTCAGGCGGAGTGAGACGAGCATCTACTGGTGTCTGAGTGAGAGCGATGTAGCGGTTTTGCGGCCGCTCTCGACCTTATTCTTCACCTTGGCGCTCTACCAGATCAAAGAAGTTGAAGGAGAAGTGCCAATTAATTTCCTGCTTGATGAGATCGCCAACATCGGGCAGATTCCGAACTTTGAAGTCGAGGTGGCGGTGCTTAGAGGAAGGGGTATCGGGCTGACGTTGGGCGCGCAATCGGCATCACAGTTGGAATTAGTGTACGGGCGAGCAGCAGCGCAGGTGATCCTGGATTCGATCAACACGACGATTGTATTGGCAGGTCTGGATTATGACTCGGCGCATTATGTGGCGCGTGCTTTGGGCGAGGGAACATTCGCCGAGGAACGTAAAGGCCGCTCAACGAAGGGCGGCATCTTCGCTCCGCCGACGATTACGAAGCACATCCACAAGCACGCGCGAGCGCTGCTGACGGCTGATGAGTTGCGGCGGATCGGGGAACGCGAGCAGGTCGTCATCACGACCAACAAACGGCCGCTGCGCACCAATCGGTTCTGGTATGAGGCACCGCCACAGGCAGCGACAGTAAGTGGGTGCGGGGCATCTCGCACAATGAGGTTTGCTCCCAGCATAGGCCAGCCGCAACCGCCGGAGGGTAGCGAGGAACCGCCGCCGATGCCGGAGAAGCTACGCCGCATCTAACCGCCGTTAAAAGCTGAGGCTTTCGCCTTCGCTGGTGAGGAGCAGGCTGGAGCGGTCACTCGCCCTCTACACATCTACTGTGGGTTGTGGATTAAAAGCTACAGATTCGAGGACTGATTCCTGGAGAATATTCAGACTGAACCAGAGACAGACGAATAGGTCCCTGAGGGGATGCTCAGCAAGTACCAGAATAATCAAAAGGTAGTAGAAGATTATGTGAAGTTTACATTCTTTGCCGGCGACTAAAGTGTGGGAGGGGCAGAGTGGCTTTGCCTATAAATTCATTTCAGAAACAAGGAGTCGGTTAGCAGGCAATTTCCTGTACAGCATCTTGCGTTGACCGCCTAATTTATAGGCTAAGCTGGGCAGAGTAGCTTTGCACAAAAAGTCGGTACTGGGCACAAGATATTGAGGATGCTGCCATGTGCCTACACAACATATTCATGCATTTTCGACTTTTTGTGCAAAGCCGGGCAGAGTAACCTTCTTTTCGTCCAAATTACCAAAGGCTTACTCTACACATCTGTCTACACACATGCATAGAAGAGATGATCTTCTACACCCATTTCTATTGCCTATGAGTGCTCTTCACCCTCGCGGCGGGTTAGTTTATGCAGAACCAAACCACAAGCTAATTGAAAAAGAGGATAACGTGGCTAGACAATGCCCACTCCGGCACTCTGAGGTGGTCACGCTTTCGTGGACACCAAACTCTCTTAACTCGTT
>JALZJL010000078.1 GCA_030859785.1 Acidobacteriota bacterium | reverse complement strand
TCGCGACCGTCCCGTCGGCGAACCTCGAATATCTTCTGTGGCTCGAATCCGACCGCCTCGCCACGCTCGCCGACGCGATCACGAAAGAGAAACTCGACAACCAGCGCGACGTGGTGAAGAACGAGCGCCGGCAAGGATTGGAGAACACACCCTACGGTCGCTGGTTCAAGCTGGTGACGGAGAATTTGCATCCCGCCAAACATCCATACTCATGGGACGTGATCGGCGTTCACGAAGATTTGACGGCGGCTTCGGTCGATGATGTGCAGGAGTTTTTCAAAACCTACTACTCGCCAAACAACCTGTCGCTCGTCATCGCCGGCGACTTCGATGCGGCGGAAGCGAAGCGCCTGGTCGAAAAGTATTTTGGCGGCATCCCCGCCGGGCCACCGCTCGACCGCCCGGCGCGATGGATTCCGACGCTCGACCGCGAGCGGGTGGTCGAAGCTTTTGATCGCGTGCCGCAGGAGCGGACTTTCATCGCGTGGCCGACGCCGCAGTTGTTCGGTGATGGCGACGCTGAACTCGATCTCGCGTCGAAGATTTTAACTGACGGTTTGAACTCGCGTCTGAAGAAGACACTCGTCTACGACAAGCAACTCTGCACGGACGTGACCTCATTCCAATACTCGCTCGAAATCTCCGGCATGTTCATCGTCGACGCGACGGCACGCCCCGGCGCATCGCTCGCGCAGATCGAGCAGGTCATCACCGACGAGATTGAACGCTTCGCCAAGTCCGGCCCGACGCCGGAAGAACTAAACCGCTCTCGAACCAAATGGGAGTCACAGTTCATCAGCGGCCTTGAGCGCATCGGCGGCTTCGGCGGCAAGTCTGACCTGCTGAATCAATACAATACTTACTTCGGCGACCCCGGCAAGTTCGACGCGGACATCGCACGTTACCGTAATGCCACCGCCGATGGCGTGCGCAGTAACGTCCAGAAGTGGCTGAACACGCGCAACCGCCTGATGGTTCGCTTCCGGCCCGAAACATCGAGCCGCGAAACTCAAGCCACACTCGACCGCGCCAAACAGCCGGCCATCGGCGCCGATAAAGCATTCCGCGCGCCCGAAGTGAAGACCGCGAAGTTGGAGAACGGCATCGAGATTTTCGTCGTCGAGCGGCCTGAGTTGCCGAAGGTGGCAGTCGCGTTTGCGGCGCGCGCGGGCAGCGTCGCCGACCCCGCCGGCAAGGAAGGCACGGCGCACCTCTCCGTCACGACGCTCGACATGGGCACAAAGACGAAGAACGCACTTGAGATTGAGGACGCGCTCGGCAACCTCGGCACATCGCTGCAAGGCACGGCGGGGCGCGAATCCTCCGTCGTCTCGCTCGAAGTGTTGAAGCGGAATCTCGATCCGGCGATGAGCGTCTTCGCGGACGTAATTCTCAACCCGATCTTCCCCGCCGCCGAAGTCGACCGCGAAAAGAAGATTCACCTCGACAACCTGGCGCAGGAATCAAACGACCCGAACACGCTCGCCCGGCGCATCGGCAACATGCTGGTCTTCGGCACGGATCATCCGTATGGTCGTCCGAGCACCGGGCTACCCGCGTCGGTTCAACAAACGACACGCGAAGACCTCGCACGCTTTCACGAAACTTATTGGAAGCCGGGCGGCTCGGCGCTGATCTTCGCCGGAGATATTACGCTGGCCGAAGCGACCGATGTGGCGCGGCGGAATTTCGGTTCGTGGGCGGGCGGCGCGCCGCCGGCAGTCACAATCCCGGAACCGCGTCCCGTCGGTGCCGGAAAAGTCTTCCTCGTCGACAAGCAGGACGCCGCGCAGACCGTCGTCGCGCAACTGTTGTCCGCGCCGCCGCGCAAGACCGATGACTATTACTTTCTGAACCTCGCCGACGCGGTCTGGGGCGGTGGATTTCAGACGCGCCTCAACTTGAATCTGCGCGAAGCGAAGGGCTATTCATACGGCGTCTTCTCGTTCCCATCACTCTATTCAAAGGCCGGTATCTGGAGGTCGAGCGGCGGCGTCCAGACCAATAAGACGAAAGAGTCAATCGTCGAATTCGTCAACGAACTCAGTTCGCTGTCGGGGCAGAAGCCGATCACCGAACAGGAGTTGGCCGACGCAAAGGCCAACCGCGTGCGCGGCTACGCACAGAACTTCGAAGCGCTCGGCCAACTCGTCGGCCAGATCGCCAACCTGTGGGCGGCGGGACTGCCTCTGTCTGAACTGCAACGCGAGCCGGACGAGATTCAGAAAGCGACGCTCGCCTCAGTCAACACCACCGCGCAGAAGTACGCGGTGCCGGGCAAAGCGACGCTGCTGCTGATCGGCGACCTGTCGAAAATTAGAACCGGCGTCGAAGAACTGAAACTCGGCGAGATCGTCGTGCTCGATGTCGAAGGCAGACCCGTGATGAAGAAATAAACTGACTGCGCTTTTCGTCTGACGGACGGGGTCGTCTTGCCGAGGCAGGGCGGCCCTGTTTGCTTCGAGGCCGTTAGTGATCAAAATAACGGAGGCAGCACAAATTCTCTTCTTTGCTCCTAACGCACATTCTCCGCCCCAGTCACTTCGACTTTTGATGGCTTCGCGCTTATCTTATTTTCCGTGTACCAGACGGCTATCGATTCAAACAACGTGACCGCGGATTCTTCGGCGGAGGCGACTCCCGAATCACAGCAATATGCGGAGGTGGCCTTCCCGCTTCGCGTCGCGCAGACCTTCACCTACCGTCTGCCGCTCGCGTTGCGTGACGACGCGCGGGTGGGCGCACGGCTGCTCGTCCCGTTCGGTCGCAAACTCCTGACCGGATACATCGTCGCGCTGCACGCCGAGCTTGATCCGGGCATCGAGGTCGCTGTCGATGAGATCAAAGAGGCGGAGGAGTTGCTCGATGCCGAACCGCTGTTGACGCCGGAGGTGTTGGACATCACGCGTTGGATCAGTGACTACTATGCCGCGCCGTGGGGCGAGGTGTTGAAGGCCGCGCTCCCCGCCGGACTCAACGCCAGCATCGACCAAGTTCTTTCAGTCACGCCCGAAGGCCGCGACGAATTGTCGCGACTGTCCGCACGCCACCTGACCACTGCCAAAGCCCGCGCCCTCCAGTTCATCGCCGGCGAAACCGAAACCACACTCCGGGCACTGTCGCGCAAAATCGATGGGTCACGCGCGGCGAAGGTGGCGCGCGATTTGGAGCGCGCCGGGTGGATCACTTTCGCGCACCGTCCGAAGAGCGGGTCGGCGCGCGCGAAGCGGCGCAAAGCCGCGCGACTGCTGCCACCGGAAGAACATCGTCATGGCTCGGCGCGCGCGCTCACCGCCGCACAGCACCGCATCATTGAGGCGCTGTTAGCGAACGGCGGCGAGATGCTTTTCGCCGAGTTGCTGGAGTCGGCGGGAGCAAGTGCCTCAACCGTCCAGACGTTAGAGCGGAGGCACGTCGTCGAGGTCTTCGCACGCGATGTCCGGCGCGACCCGCTCGCCAACGCCGCGCTGCCATCGACAGATGAATTCAAGCTGACCGAGCCGCAGACTGCCGCGCTCGGCGAAATCGAAACGGCCATCGCCGGCAAAAGTTACGCGGCGTTTCTGCTGCACGGCGTCACCGGCAGCGGCAAGACCGAAGTCTACATCCGCGCGATGCGGGCCGCGCTGAAGCAGGGGCGCGCGGCGCTGATGCTGGTGCCGGAAATCGCGCTGACGCCGGTCTTCTCGCGCCGACTTCGCGCACACTTCGGCGACGCGGTTGCCATCTTCCACTCATCGCTGACGATTGGCGAGCGCTTCGACGAGTGGAGCCGCCTCAAACGTGGCGAAGCGCGCGTCGTCATCGGCACGCGCTCCGCCGTCTTCGCCCCGGTCTCCGACCTCGGCATCATCATCGTCGACGAAGAGCACGAAGCTTCTTATCGACAACAGGAGACGCCTTACTATAATGGGCGCGACACGGCGGTGATGCGTGCCTTAAAAGAGTGTGCGGTCGTGGTGCTTGGCTCGGCGACGCCCTCGCTTGAATCTTTTCATAACGCCAGCGGCGGCAAGTACCGCTACCTCCGCCTGCCACACCGCATCGGTGACCTCGGAATGGCGCACGCCGAGATGATCGACATGCGCGAGGTCTTCAAAGAGTCGGGCCGCCATCAGGTCTTCTCTGACCAACTGCTCGCGGCTGTCGAAGAAACGCACGCGCGCGGCGAGCAATCAATCATCCTGCTGAACCGGCGCGGCTATTCGAGCTTCGTGCTGTGCCGTTCGTGCGGCGAGCGCATCCAGTGCCCACAGTGCGATGTCACGCTGACTTTTCATCGTGGCGACAACTGCCTGATCTGCCACTACTGCGGTCACCGCGCGCACACACCGTCCGAGTGCCCGGCGTGTCACGGGCAGTTCATCTACTTTATCGGCGAAGGCACGGAACAGATTGAAGAGATTTTGCGGAAACGCTTTCCGACGTTGCGCATCGCGCGCCTCGACCGTGACACCACTTCGCGTCGCAATTTGTACGAGCACGCGATATTGCGTTTCGCGGCGGGCGAGTTGGACATGCTCGTCGGCACGCAGATGATTGCGAAGGGCCACGATTTTCCGAACGTCACGCTGGTCGGCGTCGTCTCGGTTGATGCCGGACTGGCGCTGCCTGACTTTCGCGCGGCCGAGCGTGCCTTTCAACTAATTACACAGGTCGCCGGTCGCGCGGGCCGCGGCGAACTCGCGGGGCGTGTGTTGATTCAAACATTTCATCCCGAACACTACGCGCTCCGCCACGCACGCGCGCAGGACTACGAAGGTTTTTATCGGGAAGAGATTCGCTATCGAAAGAATTTAAGCTATCCGCCGTTCGTCGCGCTCGCGTCGCTGTTGGTGCATGGCGAGGATTTGACTCGCGTGCAGGCGAGCGCCGCCGGGCTTCGCCGCGCACTCGATAAGGCGAACACCGACCGCGCGTGCCGCATCCTCGGCCCGGCTCCGGCGCCGCTATCGCGTCTGCGCGGCGAGCACCGTATTCAGATTCTGCTCAAATCGCGGAGCCGTCCGCGCATGCGGGCCGTGCTCGACATGGCGTTGGCTGATGCCGAAGCCACGCGCGAGTGCGACCTCCGCGCAGTCAACGTCGAGATCGATCCGGTCAATCTAATGTAATTCGTACAGGATTTACGCCAAAGGGACAATCGAAACAACGGATTACGCAAATTACACGGATTCATTGTTTTCAATTTGTGAAATCCGTGTAATCCGTTGTTCCTTGTTCTGCTTTTTTGCATAAGTCCTATCGTAATCCTTGATTCGTAATCCAAAGCATTAGCAGGAGCTACATTGCATTTATGAAACTATCAGATTTGGCCCGCGAGACGGGCGCACGTATTGAGGGCGGCGCACCGGATACGGAAATCAGCGGGGCCGCCGGACTCGATGACGCCGCACCCGGCGATGTGACGTTCCTTGCCAACCCGCGCTACACGCCGCGACTTCAGACGACACGCGCCGCCGCCGTCTTCCTCGCCGAAGGCGTCGAGGCGCAACCGGGCATCGCAGTCCTGCGGGCCGCTGACCCATACCTCGCTTACACGCGCGCGTTACGGCTCTTTTATCCCGAACCGGATTTTGAACCATTCATCCATCCGGCGGCGGTGATCGACCCGACCGCCAGCATCGGCGAAGGCGTCTGGGTCGGCGCGTGCGCGGTGATTGGCCGCGCGGCGAAAATCGGTGCCGGTGTACGCATCCATCCGAACGCGACCATCTATGATGATGTGAGTATCGGCGAAGGCTCGGTGATTCATGCGGGGGCAGCGATTCGCGAAGGCTCGATGCTCGGCGCGCGCGTGATCGTGCATAACAACGCGGTCGTCGGCGCGGACGGTTTCGGCTACGCCAAAGATGAACAGAAACGTTGGCTCAAAATCCCGCAGACCGGTCGCGTCGTGATCGAGGATGATGTCGAGATCGGTGCCGGCACGACCATTGACCGTGCCTCGGTCGGCGAAACACGCATCGCGCGCGGCGCGAAGATCGACAACATGGTGCAGATCGGCCATTCCTGCACGGTCGGCGAAGACGCGCTGTTGTGCGCACAGGTCGGCCTCGCCGGCAGTTCGCATATCGGACGGCGCGTGATCCTCGCCGGTCAGGCCGGCGTCGCCGGTCACTTACAGATCGGCGACGATGCGGTGCTGACTGCCAAGAGCGCGACCAGCCACAATGTCCCGCCGGGCAAAGTCATCTCCGGCATTCCGGCTTTCGACAATCGCGAGTGGCTGCGTTCGACCGCCGCCTTCCGTCGCCTCGGCGAGATGCAGCGGACGATTCGCACCCTCGAACAGCGACTCGCCGCGCTTGAAACGGAACGCAGCGGGAACGCTTCTTGACAGCTTTCTGATGCGTGAAGATAATGTCTCCTTGAAATCGGTTTTCAATTTCGCTGAACAAGCCTGGCGGGATTGAGAACAGCGGTCGTAAATATTTCCCTCAAGGAGTTGTCAGTGCAATCAAGCAATTATTCGGCGGTTCACACGCTGCCATCTTCGCAATCCAACCAGAAAATCGAGTTGGCATTCGAGCAGCATAATGGCTCGGAGCGAGTCGCGATTCGCTATCTGACGTGGACGGATGGACTGGGATGGTGCGGTCAAAAGACGATCCGGCTCGATGTCGATCAACTCGACGACCTTCATCACGCGCTGACCGCCGCGCGACACCGCATCAAACGACACCACGCCGAGCCAAGCGAGATAACTGAAGCCGCCAAAGTAATTCAGTTCCCGACGCTCGTTTAAGCGTCATTGTCGTTAACGGAAAAAGGCCCACGTCTCGACGTCGAGATGTGGGCCTTTCGGTTTGTCGAATCTCTCTGCTAGCTAATCTGCCGCAGCGTGATTCTCTCTTTGGAAACGGTCGCCTGCCGCTCGGAGGTCAACTTCTCCAACTCTTCGACATGCAGTTGCTCCTGATGAATCTGCTCCTCAAGTTGGAAGCGCGTCGGCAACTCATCATCCGTACACGAGCGCCAGGCTTCGACGTATGTGTTCAGCGCGTCGCGCTCAAGTTCCAATCCCTGAAGCAGCATTTCCGCTAACCCGGTCGATTGCCGAATCACCGCCGGTTCGACGGTCGGCGTCCCGCCGAGGGCGACGATCTTATCGCCGAGCATCGTCGCGTGGTCGTGTGCCTCTTTGCTCTGGGCGCGGAAAAACGGGCGGTAGACTTCCCGCTCCGTGCCGGTCACGAGAAAGCTGTGATGTAAGTATTGAATCATGCCGGCCAGCTCAAGGCTGAGCGCGCGGTTCAGGTTATCGATCAATTCGGTGTTCATTACTATTCCCTCTCAGAAGTTTAATCATCAGTCACAATGTATTTCGCGGGATGAAGGGATGATACCGTCAAACGGCAGATCGCGGCAACGTGCCGGCTAGGTGACTGCGCCGCCATCGACGATCACCACTTCACCGTTCATAAAACTGTTACGGTCGCTGACCATGAACGCGGCGTACTCGGCCAACTCTTCGGGCCGGCCCGGTCGCTTGCTCGCCGCCCAAAAGTCGTGCATCTGAAGCAGACGTTCGGGCAGCGTGTGCGCCAGGTCGGTGTCGAAAATTCCGGCGGCGATGGCGTTGACGGAAATCCCGAAGTTCGAGGCTTCGCGCGACAGGCATTTGGTGAAGCCGATCACCGCGGCCTTTGATGTCGCGTAATGCACCGAAGTCGGGAGCGCACGAATCGCGCCGATAGACGTGATGTTGAGGATGCTTCCTTTACGCTGCCGAATCATCTGTTTGTAGATCGGCTTCGTGACCGCGAACAATCCGTTGACGTTCGTGTCGATCACTTCGTCCCAGGCGCGGTCGGTGGTCGTCGCGAAGTTGTCGCTGCGGTTGATGGCGGCGTTATTAACCAGCACGTCGATGCCGCCCCACGCCTCGGTCAACTCGCGCGTCAGCTTCTTTAATCCGACGCGATCAGTAATGGAGATTTTATAGGCCAACGCGCGACGCCCGAATGATTGGATTTTGTCTTTGGTGTTTTCGGCGAGGTCGTCGCGCGAATGGTAGTTGAAAGCGACATCGGCGCCCTCGCGCGCGAACACTTCGCACAGCGCCGCGCCGATGCCGCGCGTGCCGCCGGTGATAAAGGCGCGTTTCCCTTCAAGCAACAGACTCAAAACTTTGCCGGTCTCCAAAAAGCCCGCTTCTGTTTGGAGGAAGCGGGCGGCGGTCGATGGAACGGTGTTGATTAAAGCCCGAACGGCGCGTGCGCGTCAACGTCGGTGAGGGATTCAGGCCCGACGCACTTCGATAGGTACCGCGAATGGCTCTTCTTCGGTCATCACAGGCGACGGGATGAGGGCCGTAATTTCCTCGACGATGCGGCGTGTCGCGCCGGGAATCGCCATCCCGGCGGTTGCCGCGCGCAACGCCGCGTAGTAGCGCGCATCGTCGGCCATCCGGCGCACCACCGGCACCACGTCCGCCGCGCGCTGCAGCAAAACCCCGGCACCACGCTTGACCAGCATGTTGGCCGCGCCTAACTCCTGCGGCATCGGCCTCGTCGTCGCGTCGGCGATGATCGGCACGCGGCAGGCCAGCGCCTCGAACGTCGTCAACCCGCCAAGCTTTGAGATCATCACGTTGGCCGCCTGCATCAACTGCTCGACGTGCTCTGAATAGCCGATGACCTTGACGGGGAATCGCGCGGAGGCGGCGAGCGATTCGGCTTCGGCGCGTAACTCTTCATTTTTGCCGGCCAGGAAAATCGCCTGCACATTTAACTCGCCACGCACCAACTCGCGAAAAATTCCGGGGATGTTGCCGCCGCCGATCCACCCGGCGTTAACGAATACAGTGAATTTCAACGGGTCGAGTCCGAGGGCACGCCGTGCCGCTTGTGCCGCGCGCTCATCCGGCAACTCGAACTTCGGATGCACCGGCATGCCGGATACTTTGATCCGCTCCGGCGCGACGCCGTAGTCGATCAACTGCCGCCGCGCCTCTTCACTTGCCACGAGGTAGAGGCGCACATCGTCGCACGCCCATCCACGCCAGAAGCCGTAGCATGGGTCGGTCACGACCGTGACCAGCGGAATTTTATCGGCGAGGCCCAGTTCCTTCAGCACGCGCCCGAAGACATGCTGTGTCATCGGATGCACGCTGACGACGACGTGCGGGCACCAACGTTCGAACAAATCCTCCATGTAACCGACCGAGCGACGGTAGAAGAAGTCTCGCGTCTCCGGGCGAAAACGGTTAATCGCCCAGTAGCAGTATTTCATCCAGTGCTGCCGGTGACGAAGTATCCAATTGTAGAGTCCGACGAGTTTTCCGATGGCCGAGTGCGATTCTTCGACGGCCCGCACCACACGCACCGCATACGAGTCGGCGTGAAAAAACTTCTGCACCCCGGCGACAATCGCCGCCGCCGCCGAACGGTGTCCACCACCGGTGTCGGACGAGATGATCAGAATTTTTGGCACTCGTGAGCGGAACATGAATTAGTTTTCAGTTTTGAGTTTTCAGTATGAAGTCTGAGCCGCGGTTCGAGAGTTGAGCGTTGCTTAAGCTTTCGCGACGACACCTTCGGACTGCGCGGCGTCGCGGTCGATTTGTTTACGCGACTTCTTCATTTCGCGCTCAAGCCGCTTGATCTGAATCAAGTGTTTCGGGTTGAAGGGTAGGCTCGGATAGTAGCTGTTCGATTCATGCGTGCAGAAACAACCGTCGCCGGCTTTCGCGCGGCGCGCCTGCATCGCCGGCGACAGCCACAGCTTTTGGAAGTTCCAATCATAGTCGCGCAGGTTCCCGACCGCTTCAAGATTTTCGCACGACGAAACGGTGCCTTCGTCATAGATCACGCCGCCGGCGGTCCCGGCGTAGCAGGTCATCTGCGCCTTCTGTTCTTCCTGTGCCTTCGCGATCAGACCGTGCATGTAAATGTCGATGGCCGCTTTGAAGAACCCGGCGTCGCCACCGTAATTGTTTTTAATCGCCGCATGGCGCGAGTCATCGTCGATCATCCGCGCGAGACTGGCATAGCGCGAATGGTCAATGTCCAACTCCTTCGGGTCGGCTGACGGCGGGCGAATGTAGTTAAAGTTGACCTTGTCAGGCTTCAGATCGTACTTCAAAAAGTCGTACCACTCGAAGATGCTGTCCTGATTCGAGTTCATAAAGCAGGTACAGGTCTGGATGTCGAGCCGCGGATATTCGCGCTTGACCGCCTGGAGTTGCCGCGCGGTGTCAATGGCGATATTCCAGGAGCCGGGCTTCTGGCGAATCTTTTCGTGTTGCGCTGCGAGGCCGTCGATGCCGAGCGCGACCGTCACGTTCAAGCTCGGGCACTCTTCAAGGATACGTGTCACGTCCGGAAGAATGCGCTTCTGAATCTGCCCATTCGACATCAGGTAGACCGACTCGAGCTTATTGTTTTGGTAGAAGGCACGCACGATTTCCGGCAAATCCTTGCGCGTGAACGGCTCGCCGCCCGCGAGGATCAGCACGCCGAGGTTACCTCCTAACGTTTCGGAGACGCGCTCGATCTCTTCCGTTTTCATCTGAAGTTTTTTGCGTGGCCGGTCATCGAGTTCTTCGGTGAAGAAGCAGTGCGTGCAGCGCATGTCGCACACGGACGTGACGAGGATGTTCAGTAGCACCGGCGCAAAGGGCTGGCCGAGCGCGAGTTTGGCGTAGCGTTTGAGAAGTTCTTTTGTTGTGTAATCCATCTTAAGGCCTTTGTTCGGTGAGTGGCGGCCCGCGCGCCCCGCGCCGTCGACGTTGCTTTCCGAAGCGCAACGCTCAACTGTTACAGATAAAGTATTTCACTTTGACTGTCAACGCAATGACGACGCCTGTCAAACAGGTTTCGCGCCGGGGACTTTGATGCCGTATTGCTGTCGCGGGTGCGCAAATCGTCCCCGACCGGCAACGCGGGCGATTGTATTAGTTTTGTAATCCCACGCCGCCGTCCGCACCAGGTTTTACCCACCTCATCACTCTTTTCCCCACTCCCGTCACAAAACTCTTTCGCCCACTCGACGGCTGTTTGAGACTGAGCGCGCTCACCGACCGTCCCGCGGTGAAATCCCAGCCGTAAAGCCACCGGAGTCATCGAAAATGAGAATCTCTCCGCGGTCGATCAGGGCCATCGTCATGTGTACATGGTTGTCACTGCTCCTCTCCGCACACGTGACGGCGGGCAATGATTTTGTGTCTGCCCCATCCATCACGCCAAAACCAAACGTGCCGTCCGTTCCATCGCCGTTGATCGGACTACCAAAGGCGATGAAAGCGATGCCGGCGGTCAGTCGAGCTTACACAGACGTCGTAAAAATTCTTGAAGAGGACAGCGACTGTAGCCGCTTCTTCGGCGGCACGGAGGTCGCGACGGGAGTGCTCAATAAGATGGCCGCGCGGTTGACGGTGGCCTCACTCGATAACCCGATGGTGGGGATACGGATGCAGGGCGACATCGGCAATGTCACCAACTTAAGAACCGGCCATTCGTACCGTCTGTTCGAGAAAGTGGTCGTCAACTCCTACGGCCCGTTCGCCAATATTATCGACAGAGGTCGCACGTTCGCCGGCAGTTACCCGGCGTCCAGCCGTCGAGGTCGCGCTTTGATGCTGTTGCACGAACTGGCGCATTTGATGAAGGGGTCGAACGGCGAATGGCTGATACCCGACGACGGAGGGGGCCGCAACCCGATGCTCAGTCTGAGAAACACGGAGACGATAGAACGTGTGTGCCGCAGTCGAATGAAATTTATCTGAGAGACGAATAGTTCGCCACACGCGAACTCTCAATCAAATGCAGTTGATTAACGCATGAGTTGCGTTGTGAGAATCAAGAAGCGTTACCGGCGCGCTCGTCGCGGACGTTGATGCCGAGCGCGCGCATGCGGCGGTAGAGGTGGCTGCGATCCATTCCCAGCAGTTCCGCCGCGCGCGAGACGTTGCCTTCGGCTTCGGCGATCTTCTTCTTGATGAACTCGCGCTGGTGAGCTTCGCTGGCGTCGCGGAAGGTGGAGAACTTCGCCACCGACACCGGCGGGTCTTCGCCGCCGAGCGGTGGCAGATCACTTGCAGCGACCATCGCCGGGGCGTGCATAATCACTACTCGCTCGATGGTGTTGCGCAATTCACGGACATTGCCCGGCCATGTGTAGCTCTGCATAGCGTCGAGCGCATCGGCGTCGAAATGCTTCGGCGTTTTCGCGTAGGCCGCCGAAAATTTTCCGTTGAAGTGTTCAGTTAGTAGCGGCACATCCTCCGGCCTTTCGCGTAGCGGCGGCAGTTCGAACGGAATCACGTTGAGGCGATAGAACAAATCGGCGCGAAAGCTGCCACGCTCAATCTCTTCATCGAGCCGCTTGTTCGTCGCGGCGAGCACGCGCACATCGACACGCATCGAGGCTGGACTACCGACCGGCTCGAACCGTTGCTCCTCCAGCACGCGCAGAACTTTGGCCTGCACGCGCGTGCTCATGTCGCCGACCTCGTCGAGCAGCAACGTCGCACCGTCG
The DNA here is from genome assembly GCA_030859785.1 of Acidobacteriota bacterium. Lineage (GTDB taxonomy): Bacteria > Acidobacteriota > Blastocatellia > Pyrinomonadales > Pyrinomonadaceae > JACDEG01. The sequence continues at coordinate 22,326 of JALZJL010000078.1, read as the reverse complement.
GCTAACTCAAACTTGCCGCGCTTCGCCGACGTGGCACCGGTGAACGCGCCCTTGCTGTGCCCGAACAATTCCGACTCGACCAGTTCTTCGGGAATCGCTGCGCAGTTTAATTCAACGAACGGTGCGCCGGCGCGACGCGACTGCGCGTGGATGGCGCGCGCGACCAACTCCTTACCAGTCCCCGACTCGCCGTAGATCAGCACGCGCCCGTCGGTCGGTGCGACAATCCCGATCTGTTTGCGCAACGCACGCATCGCGACCGACTCACCGACCATCTCACTCTCTTCGCGCAACTCCGCTGCGAGCGCCGAGTTGACACGCTCAAGTTCGCGCTGGCGCAACGCATTGCGCACCGTCAGGAGGGTCTTTTCAATCGACAGAGGCTTTTCGATAAAGTCGAACGCGCCCAGTTTCGTGGCGCGCACCGCGGTCTCAATGTTGCCGTGACCGGAGATCATGACTACGGCTGCGTCGTTGCCGGCGGCGCGCAGGCGCGCGAGTGTCTCCAGGCCGTCGATACCGGGCAGCCACACGTCGAGCAGCACGCAGCCATACGTGCGGCGCTCGACGGCCTTCAGGCATTCCTCGCCGCTTGCGACCGCTTCCGCCGCGAAGCCTTCATCTTCCAACACAGCGCGCAACGTCTCGCGAATGCCGCGCTCGTCGTCAACAATCAGAATCGAATCAGGCATAACGAACTGGGGTCAGGGGCCGGGGGTCGGGGGCCGGTGAAGCAAGTTGAAGCAGAAAGAATGGGCAATAAAATAAATCTGTGTCCATGCGTGTTCATCTGCGGTTGATTTTCAGTTCTTGCGTCAGTCCTAAAATTACTTTGACAGAAACTTCGTGTCATCCGTTGACACCCGTTTCCGACACCGGCTCCTGGCCCCCGCCCCCCGGCCCCCACTTTCCTTCTTCAGCGATTGGCAACTCGATAATGAAGCGCGCACCGCGCGGGCGGTTGGATTCGGCGCGGATGCGCCCGCCGTGCTCGGCGATGACACGCTGCACGATGGCAAGGCCGAGTCCCGTTCCGCGACCGCGCGTCGAGAAGTATGGCGAGAACAGACGCGGGAAATCTTCGCGCTCAATCCCCTGTCCGGTGTCGGTGACTTCGGCCAGCAGCAGACCACGCGCCGGGTCGTGCCCGGTGGCGACCGTGATGCGCTGCTCGCCCGGCGCGTCAGTCAGCGCCTCCAAAGCATTGTCGATCATGTTAACGAACACGCGGCGTAGTTGCTCCGTGTCGATCAGCGCGCCCGGCAGCGTGTGCGCCAGACGCACATCCATCCGTGCGTCGCCGAGCCGCTCTTCGTAGAGCGCGACCGCCTGGCGCACGACTTCGTTTAAGTCGGCGACTTCGAGTCGCGCGTGTGGCAGGCGCGCGAAACGTGTGAACTCATCGACCATCGCCTTCAGTCCCGCCACTTCGCGGATAATCGTCGCCGTGCATTCCTCGACCAGCCGCGCGATTCGCTGACGGTCTGCCGTGTCGACGGAATGATCGACTTCTTGTTCGACACTATTACTGCCGATATTGCCGACGCTGCTGCCGAGTGACGCGCGCGACGCTTCCCCGTTTCCAGCCTCCGGGCGTCGTGCGAAGTTGCGCGCGATGCGTTCGGCGGAAAGCTGAATCGGCGTCAGTGGGTTCTTGATTTCGTGCGCCATCCGCCGCGCTACTTCGCTCCACGCGGCGGCTCGTTGCGCGACCAGCAACTCCGTCAGGTCTTCCATCATCAGCACGACGCTCCGCCCGCCGCCGTCGGATCGTTGCGGTAACGCCGTCGCCGTCAGCGCGACCGGAATCACGCCGCGGTTGTCTTCCGCCTCGGCATCGCCGCCGCCGTGATTAAATCGCGAAAGCTCGACCTGCCCGACGGCGCGCCCGCGCATCCGCGCACGCCACAGCACACGATCCAGCGCGTCGCGGTCCTCGCCTCCGACGGCGTCGCTGAATAACGTCCCTGCCGGCGGTGCCTGACCGAGGCGCAGCATCGAGACCGCGGCGTGATTGATCGTCGTCAAGCGGTCATCCGCATCGAGCGAGATGACACCGGTCGAGAGCGATTCGAGCACCGTCTCGATGTAGTCGCGGCGCTCCGCCAGAGCGATGTTCTTCTCGCGAAGTTCGGTGGCACCCGCTTCGATGCGGCGTCGATTCTCGGAGAGTTGCGCCGTCATCTGATTGAATGATTCGGCCAGCACAGCCAGTTCGTCATCAGCAATCGCGGTAACGCGGTGATCGAGGTTGCCGCGCGCCACTTCGTCCGAGGCTTCGGCGAGCGCGCGGATCGGCGTTCCAATTCCACGCGCGAGATGAATCGCGCTCCACGTTGCCGCGAACAGCAGCATCAGCGTTAGCAGGCCGAGCGTCGATAATCCGAGCAGACGCACCTTGCGCTGCCGGCGTTTGAAGTCTTCGAACGTCCGCGCGCCCGCGACCAGGTTGCCGAGCGCCGGGTCGGACTGTCGTTCGCGCGCCGCGATGAGTTGTGCTCCGCCCGCCAGCGGCAACGCCACGACATCAAACGCGGTCCCACCGATTTCCGTCACGAAGCCGCCGCCAGACTCCGGTACTCGCCGAAGAATCTCCTGCCCGACATCTTCGCGCGCCGCATGGTACGACGGGGAATAAGACGGCGCGGCGACAGGCGGCACCGTGATGGGCGACACAGTGACGGGTGACGGAGTGACGAGTGATACATCATCAGACGGCGTGGTAGTAATCGCGGTCGCGGGCGATGTCGTCTCCGCGGTTGAGACTGCGAGCAACACCAACCGTCCACGCTCAGCGACGGATTGCAGATCAACCGCGCCTTCTCCGGCGGGTTTCATTTCGAGCAGTACGGCAATCGCGGACGCCAATTCTCGCAGGTCCTCGGATTGCCTCAGCGATTCGCCGCGCTGCACGGCGTTCGCTTCGCGCACCACACCCTCCGGCAAACTGCTGAACCACTTTTCGAGCGAGCGGTTAAAGAAGATGTATGAAAAAACGGCCATCGCCGTGATCGGCAGCAGACTAACGGCGATGAAATAAACGACGAGACGCGTCTTGATCTTCGAGCCGAGTTGACGCTCGCGGCGCTCCCTCCGCAGTTTCAATAAGTGGCGCAGCAGGATGAACGTAAAGACAAAGAACGCGACGAAGTTAAGCGACGACAGCGCGTAGGCCAGCAACGTGTCGGACGCCGTGTCGGGCGTGTAGATTTCCCACAGGCCGAAGACCTGTTGCGCGACGAGGACGGAGAGCAGCAGCAAAACCAGCCCACCGAGTAGCCACGGCGCGGCGCGGCGGCGCGGCTTCGGCTCGCTTCCCGAATCGAAACTATTATCATTTGTCTCTATATTCATGAACGTGTTGATGAAGGTTACGGCGCGAAAGTTTAGCATGTACACGCGCGGCAGCGCATACACTGTGGCGATCATTACCGTTACGGACTTTTACCGCGACTTTCGTTTATATTGACCTCGATGATTACTGAGCCGTTTCTTCACCGCTTGATGCACGACCCGCTCTTTAACCGCGCCGGTCGACTGCGCGGCGTCTGGCGCTTCGGCCTGTTCGCCGTTCTCTACCTCATCGCCCTCTCGTCGATGTGGGTGACGGTTGATTTCCTTCTATCATTTTTATGGCGCGACGATATCACCGGCGCGACCGGCGATGTATTGAAGGGGAGTTGGGGATTCGTCGTGCAGGCATTTGTGCTGTTGACGTGCGCGACGCTGATTGGTTGGGCGTGCGGGCGCGTGATCGAGGGTCTGCCGTGGCGCGCGCTCGGGTGGACGCTCCACCGTGGGTGGCTCCGCGACATATTATGCGGATCGATCATCGGTGCGGCGTCGCTGGGCGTCGCGGCGTTAATCGCGGCGGCTTGCGGCGGCTTCCGCTTCGAATTGAATACGGCGGCGTTGTGGCCGGTCATCAGTCGGACGGTGGCGACTTCGGGCCTCGTCTTTGTCTGCGCCGCCGCCGCCGAAGAGGCGTTGTTCCGCGGCTACCCGTTGCAGACGCTGCTGCGTTCGTGGCCGGCGTGGGTGGCAGTCGTGCCATCTTCGATTCTCTTCGCCGTCGTCCACCTGGGCAACCCGAATGTCGCGCGTGGTTTCACCATTGTGAACACGACACTGGCGGGCGTGTGGCTGGCAGTCGCGTACCTGCGCACGCGCAGCCTGTGGTTCCCGCTCGGCGTGCATTGGTCCTGGAATTGGACGATGGGAGCATTGCTCGGTTTGCCCGTCAGCGGCATCACCGAACTCGCTCCGTCGCCGCTCCTGCGTGCCATCGACCACGGCCCGCAGTGGATCACCGGCGGCGGCTACGGCATCGAAGGCGGCGCGGCCTGCACCCTCGCGCTGCTGCTCTCAACCGCTTTCATCTGGCGCACACGCCTCATCTCAGCAAACGAAGACTTAAAGCGATTGACCGATGAAGAGATACCGAACTATCCGGCGGCCATCTCTATCTTTCAAGAAGATGAACAGCCGACGACCAGCGACACTGAGCGCGAGTCAGCGCATCGGTGATAAATAGGAAGACAAGAGTTTTCAGCTTTGAGCTGAAAACCGAAAAACTCAAATCTCAAAACTGTTTAGTACTTACGTAAGGGGTGACGAAGCGGCTTGTGAGTCTGCTTCACATGCACTCGGTTTTATAAAAAGAGCCGGCAGCTTCCTTCAAGGAACAACTGCCGGCGACGGATACTGACTGAAATCTTTTCCGAACCTTACCGCTCGTCAATCGGCACATAAGGCACGTCGCGCTGGCCGGTGTACTCGGCGCGCGGGCGGATCAGGCGGTTGTTGGCGTATTGTTCGAGGATGTGCCCCGTCCACCCACTGATGCGGCTGACCGCGAAGATCGGCGTGAACAGGTCGAGCGGGATGCCCATCATGTAATAGGTCGAGCCGGAATAGAAATCGACGTTCGGGTACAGGCCCTTGTCGCGCAGCATGATCTCTTCCAGCTTACGCGTGATTTCAAACCAGTGCGTGTCGCCACCGGTCTCGCCCATCTCTTTCGAGAACTGTCGCAGGTGCGTCGCGCGCGGGTCTTCGGTGCGATACACGCGGTGGCCGAAACCCATAATCTTCTTCTTCTGCGTGAGCGCGTCCTTTAACCACTCTTCGGCCTTGTCGGCACTGCCAATCTGCAACAGCATCTTCATCACGTTCGTGTTCGCGCCGCCGTGCAGTGGGCCGGAGAGTGCCGCAATCGCCGCCGTCACTGCGCCGTACATGTCGGCGAGCGTGCCCGCGACGACGCGCCCCGTAAATGTCGAAGCGTTCAATTCATGGTCGGCGTGCAGCACCAGTGCGGCGTCGAAGATGCGCGCCTCGCGCTCCGCCGGCATCTCGCTCTTTAGCATGTACAGAAAGTTGGTTGCGATGTTGAGTTCGGGCTTCGGCGCGACCGGGTCGTGGCCGTTGCGAATGCGGTCTATCGCGGCGACGATCACCGGCAGTTGCGCCGTCAGGCGGGTCGCCGTGCGGAGCGCCCCTTCGCGCGAGATGTCCTTCGATCCTTTATCGTAGAAGGCGAGCGCCGAGACCGCGGTGCGGAGCGCGTCCATCGGGTCGGCGTCGCGTGGCACGGTGTTGAGCAGTGTGATGATCTCGTCAGGAACGTTCTGGTTATCAGCAATCGCCCGGCGCAGATCATCAAGTTCCGCACGCTTCGGCAAGCGACCATGCCAGAGCAGGAACACGACCTCTTCAAAGTTTGAATGCTCGGCGAGGTCGTGAATGTTCAGACCTTGATAGATGAGTACACCGTTGATGCCGTCAACGTCGCCGATTGAAGAAGAGGCCGCGACGACACCTTCAAGTCCAGCCGGACTTTTGGCGGTGGCTGCCGCGTTGTCTTTCGCTTTGTCCATGATTTGCGTTCCTTAAATTTTGGAGTGGTTGGAAGATAGCAAAACGCGGTGAGGTGTGACAAGTGTCGAAGCCGGCAGTGCGGTAAGGCGTGGTTGCCATCAAAAGGAACATGAAAACAATCCCGATTTTCAGGAATCTCGATTAGCGATTTCAAGGTTTCGGAGAGATACCAGCGTCCGCCGCGACCTGTGTTTGAAGTGCCAAATTGGAACCTCAAAGATTCGGCCTCTTCCTTCGTAAGCTGAAACATAAATCTTCGGGGAAGCGATCAATCGCTCACCACTCTCACCGCCTGACCGCGACGTGCATTAAGCACGCCCGCCGCAGAGCCACGATAGACGGCGATTTCTAACAGATTCGCGCTTCCCCACACGGCGAACAACTCGTCGCCCGCAATGCCCTCGGCGGCAAAGAAGTCCCGAATCGAATTAATGTGGTGGCCGTTGACAATGAGGCGCACGACCCCCGACGACGGATCGTCAGGCAGATCGCGACGAGAGATGTTGGTGACGCAATTGCCGAAGCGGTCGATGTGAATAACCGCCGCTTCGAGCGTTCCATCCGACAGGCGGCGCGGTGCGGCGAAACCCAATCTGATGTAGTCGTCAATTCTTTCGCCGAGCGCTTCCGGCGCCACACCGTTCGCGAGCGCACCAGCCACGGGCGCGAACACGTCGCGCCCGTGAAAGGTCGCGCTCAACGGTGAACGAAAGTAGTCTTCGTTCGTCAGGTGAAAGACACGCGCTTCCGGGTCGCGCTCGTAGATGAAAGTGAAGAGGCCGTTGTCCGGCCCGATGAAGGTATGTGGATGGATGGCGACGATGATCGGACGCCGCGCCGAGCCGACGCCCGGGTCGACGACCGCGACGTGAACCGTGCCTGGCGGGAATGTTTCCGACGCAGCGCTGAGCACAAACGCGCCCGCCTCGACATCGTGCGGCGGAATCTGGTGTGTAAGATCAACGATGCAAGCACCGGGACTGACCGAAAGAATCGCACCCTTCATCGCCCCGACATAATAATCTTCAGTCCCGAAGTCGGTAAGCAGCGTGACGATCATTGAGGCTCAACATCCGAACCAAGTTCAGGCCACAGCTTGTCTGGCTTTCACTTTTACCTTTAGACGTGTGCCTTCTTACTTAATTCCCGGAGGTGCGGATTTGCATTCGCTGGCCGGGTTCGAGGCGGATGTCGCGGCCACGTTGGGTGAGCACGCGCCCGGCCCCGGCCCCGCCGCCGATGGCCGCGCCGATGGCTGCACCCTTACCACCGCCGGCGATGGCACCGATGATCGCGCCGATACCAGCTCCGGTGCTGACCTGCGTGACATCATCTTTGGTCGAGTCTTTGCCGCGCATGCCGCCTTCACTGTCGACCTCGCCGACACCTTCATCGTCGCCTGTCTGCTCGACCGTCACCACTTGCGCGCTGAACTCGTGCCACTCGCTGCCCGGCAGGCGAATCTGATCGAAGTCGAGTTGCAGTTCCGCTTTGCCGCGCGTCTTGCCCGGACGACTAACGCGCGTCACACGCCCGGACACGATGGCGTCCCCATACTCCGAAGGCTCAATCACGCGCGCCTCGAACCGATCTCCCTGCCGGCTCACGTCCGACGATAAACGATTCATAAGTTCGATGCGCATCACGGTGTTTCCCGGAATGATGCTGGTGCCGATGCTAGTGCCGATGTTGGTCGTGTTGGCCGCCGCCGTCGTCCGTCTTCCACTGCTGACGCTCTCCGTTTGATTATTGACGTCGCTATCGGTCTTCTGGCCGCCGCTGACACGGTTGTTATTAGTTGTCGCGCCGCGTCGCGACGGCTGATCTGCGCCACGCCGCGCCAGAGTCTGCGGCACGCCGGAGTCGAAGGCGCGCCTTTGGTAGCCGGCGTCATAGCCGAACTCGAATCCCTGCTGATAGCCGTCGCGATAGTCTTCGAGCGCGCCGTAACTGGCGGCATATGCGCGGTCGCCGCGCCGGTAATCTTCTTTGCCACGGTAGTCGTTAGCGGCGCGCTCGACCACATCGCGCCAGCCCGCTTGATAACCATCCGAATAGCCTGTGCGGTAACCACGTTGCAACGCGCCCATCGACTGCTGTTCCGGCGTCGCCGAAGCATTAGCTCCAGCCCCCTGTGCCGAAACGTTCATCTGCTGTGACGGCGCAATGAGCGCAAACACGAGCGCGAACATGAGCGCGGAATAATGGCGTGGAATATTCATCACTGATCTCTCCTTATAATTGAAGACAAAATACATTCACCGCTGAGAACGCCTAAGGACGCGGAGTATACCCAGATGTTTACTTGATTGATGATACTGTCTTTCACTTCTCTGCGCCGCACGTTAATGGCGAAAAAGTCCGTCGTGGTCTGTCGTTTAATACCGCGACATGCTAACACCGTGCCGCGCGACGCCACAAACAACAAGACTGCTTGCGCTCGTCCAATCACGCCGCTACACTTCACACGTCACGCGACGAGGCTCTGAAAATTGATGCGAGGGCAAAACATCGGCGAAACGCGCCTGTTGAACTTGAGATGCGGGCATGTCCCATTACGGTTGGAAGTCACACGTCCGGTTCACTTAATCCCTTCCCGGCAACGAAAGTATGATGCGCAGAGTTTACCTTGATAACAGTGCGACGACGCCGGTTGATCGGCGCGTGGTCGAAGCGATGATTCCTTACCTGACCGAGAAGTTCGGCAACGCTTCGAGCGTTCATTTCTTCGGACAGGAAGCGCGCGCGGCAGTGGATCGCGCGCGGCGCGAAGTCGCTTCGCTGATTAACGCGCGTCCGAATGAAATCGTGCTCCTCTCCGGCGGCACTGAGGCGAACAATCTCGCCATTCGCGGCATCGTCGAAGCCGCCGCCGACCACGCCGCCGACCACGGTCGCCACATCATCACATCTTCAATCGAGCATTCGGCGGTGCGCGGTGTCTGCGACTCACTCGAAAAACGCGGATGGGAAATCACGCGGTTGCCGGTCTACGATGACGGCGTCGTGCGGCTTGACGACGTGCGCGCGTCGCTGCGCCCCGACACAGTGTTGATAACCGTGATGCTCGCCAACAACGAGATCGGGACGATCCAACCCATCGCGGAAATCGGCGCGCTGGTGCGTGAAGAGCGGGCGCGGGGCCGACGCCATCTGTGGCTGCACACCGACGCGGTGCAGGCCGCCGGGCGGATGCCGGTCGATGTCGAAGCGCTCGGCTGCGATCTACTGTCGCTGTCGGCGCACAAGCTCTACGCGCCGAAGGGCGTCGGTGCGTTGTTCGTGCGCCGCAGCGTCAGGTTGACGCCGCAGAACATCGGCGGCCATCAGGAGCGCGAACGCCGCGCGGGCACCGAAGCGGTCTCTTCCGTCGTCGCATTCGGAGCCGCCGCCGCGCTCGCGCGTGAAGAGTTATCGCAGCGCATCGATCACATGCAACGGTTGCGCGACCGCTTCGAGACTGGTGTCGCGGCGCGCGTCCCGGACATTGTCTTTAACGGTCACCGCACACAGCGTCTGCCACACCTGTCAAATATTTCTTTCCGCTTTATCGAAGGTGAGGGTTTGCTGATTAACCTCGACATGCAGGGTGTCGCCGTCTCGACCGGCTCGGCCTGTTCGTCCGGCTCGCTTGAGCCGTCGCCGATCATCCGCGCCCTCGGTCGCAACGACGAGATGGCGCGCGGTTCGATCCGCTTCAGCCTCGGCAAAGATACGACCGACGAAGACATCGACTACGTGCTCGAAGTCTTGCCGCGCGCCGTCGAAAACCTGCGCCGCCTGTCGCCGCTCTACCAGCACGCGCTCGCGAATCGCGCCTGCATTGTCACTGATGAGAAGGACGTGCTGGCCCCGGCCATCTAAGTTTGATCGGCGTGAGTAAGGCCATCAACGACTAATAGCTTTACGACAGGAAAGCATAGCTTCTCTCTGCTTGAACCGCTCCGGTTGTTTTAGTTTTAAGAGATAGCGTAACTCGATTTGATTTCCAAACTCACCGTCTTTTGACTTACTCCGACATTTTCAAAGACCACCTCGCCTCACCTCGCAATGCTGGCGAGATACCTGACGCCGATGCCTCCGCCGAGCGCATCAACCCGATGTGCGGTGACCGTTTGCGTCTGACGCTGCTTATTAGCGATGGTCGGATTGAATGTGCGCGCTTTCTCGCCTACGGCTGTCCGCCGACGCTCGCTTGCGGTTCGGCCCTCGCTGAAATGATGGAAGGCATGACAGTCGAAGCGGCCCGCGGTGTATCGCGGCAACAGATCGCCGCCGCGGTCGGCGGATTGCCGGCGCGCAAACAACACGCCGCCGCGCTCGCTGTCGAGACGTTGCGGGCGGCGCTGGATTCAGAAAAGTGATAGCGGGTCAGTCAAGAGAGATGAGCCGCGGATAAACGCGGATAGATGCGGATCAGGAAAAACAATTGATTTAGGGCTTACGCCAAAAGGATCACTGAAACAACAGATGACACGGATTTCACAGATGAAAGACAATTAATCCGTGTCATCTGTGTAATCCGTTGTTCCTCTTCAGTCCGATGATTGAAAATGCTGATTTCGTTATGGTGAGATGAGGCGCGGGCGCGTCTGTCCCGATGGTTGGTTGACCCTGCTGGTGTGATACTCCGGCCCGCAGCGTCCTGTCGGTTGCTGACCGATGACGAATGTTTTGGTGCGAATCACCGGGCATGAATCGACGGCGATCAACCCGGTGGTCGGGTCGATGTCGAGCGTGATCTGCCCCGCGAGGCGGGTCGTACCGTCCGCGCCGACGACGCCGCGACCTTCCAGCCGTGGCGTATTGCGCGAGCGCGACGGCACTTCGATGGGCGGCATCAACTCCGGCTGTCCCGTCGGTGGCAGAGGCATCTGATCCGGGTCCATCGCTTCGGCTTCCGGCAACTCTTCGTCCATCCCGAACGGGTCTTCGGGCAGCGCGTGACTAACAGCGGTCGGGGCAGTGTTGTTGATGAACATTTCGACGCGCCTGAATGGTGAATCGACGGCGGCGAGTTCGCCTGTGCGCGGGTCAATGTCAGCCTGTTGAATGCTCGGCGGCAGCGGCCAATCCCCTCCCCATTCGGGGTGCGCGGCGAGTGCGGCGGTCATAAAATCCGCCCAGATCGGAAGCGCCGAATCCCCTCCGGTCAGACCCAACTGCGACCCATCGTCAAAGCCGACGTATACGACACAGACCAGTTTCGGCGTGTAGCCCGCGAACCAACCGTCGCGCGAAGTGCCGGTCTTTCCCGCGACGTTCGCCTTAAAACCACGCGCGCGCACCTTTGCCGCCGTGCCACGGTTGACGACATCCTTCATCATCGAAGTCATTACGTAAGCGACATCGGGTTCGATGACGCGATTCTTCTGCGCCGCCGGTCGGACGATGGTGTTGCCGCCACCGGTCGTGACACGGCTGATCGCGAGCGGCGCGGCGCGCGTGCCGTCGGTCGCAAAGGCGGTGTACGCCGAAGTCATCTGAAGCGGCGTCGCTTCGTTTGAGCCGAGCGCCATCGCGAGGTAGGGCCGCTTCGGACGCGGCAACCCGGCCTTCGTCGCGAGGTTCATCACTCGCCCGATGGTTACTTCCTGCGCTAACTCGACGGTCACTACGTTGAGGCTCCTCGCCAATGCGTCGCGCAGTGTCACCGGCGCGTTCGAGTAGCGCTCGCCGTAGTTGCCGGGCGAGTATTCCTGATTGTCATAGTTAAATGTTTTCGGCGCGTCCTGATAGACGGTCGCGGCGGTGATGACGCGTGGCACAGGGTCGAACGCGGTGTTGAGGGCGGTCGCGTAGACAAATGGCTTGAAGACCGAACCGGGCTGGCGCAAAGCATCGGTCGCGCGGTTCAGTTGACTCTTTTCGTAGTCGCGCCCGCCGACCATCGCGACGACTTCGCCGGTCTGCGCATTCATCGCGACGAGCGCCGCCTGGAGCGTCCCCGGCGGCAGACGCTTCGCGTAAATCTTGTCGAGCGACGCGAGGTGCTTGACCACCGCGGCATACGCCGCGCGCTGCAAATCCATGTCGACTGTGGTGTAGATGCGTAGGTGCTCCGCCGCGTTCGTGTCGGCGAGTATCTCGCCCAACTGATTCTGCGCGTAGTCGACGAAGTAAGGCGCTTCCGAAACGTCGATGCGGCCCTTGGCCGGCGCGACCTTTAACTCCACTGACTGCGCCCGCGTCGCTTCGAGTGGGGTAATCACGCCGGCCTCGCCCATTGACTTAAGCACCTGGTTGCGGCGCTCAAAGGCGGTTTCCGGGTGCCGGTACGGGTTGTAGCGGTTAGGGCTGCGGATGATTCCGGCGAGGAACGCGGCCTCCGGCAAATTGAGCGCGGTCACGTCCTTGTTGAAGTATGCTTCGGAAGCTTCGCCGAATCCTTTGATCGAATAGCCCGTGCGCTGACCGAGGTAGGCTTCGTTGCAGTAGAGCGCGAAGATTTGCTCCTTTGATAACCGCGTCTCCAGAATCAAAGACATGTACGCTTCCGCGAACTTGCGCCGCCAAGTGCGTTCGGGTGACAGCAAGAGGTTTTTGACAACCTGCTGCGTGATGCTTGACCCGCCCTGCCGTGCAATCGGCGAATTCGGGTCGGCGTCATAACGGCGTACCAGGGCGCGCGTGATGCCACGCACATTAATGCCGTAGTGGTCGAAGAACGTGCGGTCTTCCGTCACCGTGATTGCTTTGACGAGGTGCGGTGGGATGTCACGGAAGCCGACCACCTTACGCTTCTCGCGTTCGCTGCCGGTCACCGAGCTGATCTGTTCAGGCTCAATCAGCACGGCTCCGAGTTTGGCGTTGGTCTCGAGGTTGGAGATACCGACGACACCTTTGCCGCCTTTCCCGAACTGCACGCGGGCGCGCGGAAACTGGAGTTGGCCGTCAATCTTCGCATCGGCACCGGGGTCGACATCGACGCTCGTACCGTTGACTGTAAAGCGTCCACGCGCGTGGTCGGCCTGCATCGATTTGTCGACGTAGCCAGTGCGCTTCAGTTGAGTGATGAACTCATCCTCAGAAATGCCCGCCCCGATGCGCAACTCACGCGGCGCGGCGTAGATGCCCGCCGACCGCGTGAAGATTTCACCGCGCAGCAGTCGGTCGATGCGGTCCGAAAAGACCCAATAGTAATAGCCGGCAGCGCCGAACGCGACGGTCGAAAAAAAGACGACGAGAAGAATTATCGGCGGGCTGAAGATGCGCCGCCGCCAACGACGGCCAAAACTCTCGACGGGTTCTTCGTACTTGACGACGCGCGGCGCGCGTCGCTTACTCGCCGGCGGTGGCACGGAGTTTTCGGGTGGGTAACGAACAGACATCGCTGGTTATAGTAAGTCCTGAATGGTTATTCGTAAATGGTAAATCTGCGGACAGAGAGACCACATGCGAATTGTCCGAACATCAATCGACATCAATCCAAATCAGTAGATCTCTTGTAAAAGTAAAAAGATTCGTTTGTTTAGAGGCGGACTATGCCCGCCCGTGTCCCATAAATTCAACCATGCACCGGCGGGCTATGCCCGCCTCTAAACTTGGCAATTGATTTTTTCAATAGGTCCAATACTTGCCATCCTTCGATTCGCAGCCCGACTATATGATTCGTGCCAGACGCTGTCTCGCCGTCGCGCACAGCCGCCGCTTTGATGCCGCCTGTCGAGCGTCCTTTGGGTAGCTTCGCCGGGTCGCATCTCAACAACAGTCTGAGCGGTATGCTATTCTGCGGCGTCTCAAACGTTAAATGCAGTTCCTTCGCGACCCTTGTGTTCGATGTCCGCCGTCACCAAACTGACCAACAGATCACGCTCGCGTCTCGCTTACTCACTCGCCGCGTTGACGGGTGCGGTGGCACTTGGCACTATCGGATACTCGGTTGTTGAAGGATGGTCGCTGGTCGACAGTCTGTACATGACGGTGATGACGGTGACAACCGTCGGGTACGGCGCGCCGCGACCGCTGTCGCCGACGGGTCAGGCGTTCACCATCTTTTTTATGATCGTCGGCGTCGGTACCGCCGGGTACGCGCTGTCGAGCGCGGTTCAGGCACTGGTGCAGGCCGAGATGCTGGCGACGTTCGGCGCGCGTCGCCGCCACCGTGAGATGAGCAAGTTGCAGAACCATTTCATCGTCTGCGGCGCGGGCCGCGTCGGGATGCGCATCGTGCGCGAGATGCAGCACAACGGCGCGTCGTTCGTCGTTATTGAGCGAGACGCGCAGAAGGCCGCCGCCATCGTCGAGCGCGGTGCGCGTGTGATCGAAAAGGACGCGACACTCGAAGAGACGCTGCGCGAAGCGGGGGTTGAGCGGGCGCGCGGGTTGGCCGCGTGCCTCTCCGACGACGCCGAGAATGTTTATGTCGTATTGACCGCGCGCGACCTCAACCGCAACCTTCACATTGTCGCTCGCGCCGTCGAAGAGCAGGCTGAGACGAAGCTGATTAAGGCCGGGGCGAACCGCGTCGTCGCACCGACAATTATCGGCAGCCACCGCATGGCGCAGGCATTGATGAAACCGGCGGTGGCAGACTTTATGGATTCGATTGCGGCGGAGAATCTTGATCTCGGCTTTGAACAGGTCGAGGTCGCACCCGACTCACCCATCGCGGGACGCAAGCTCCGCTTTACAAACATCCGCTCCGATCTCGACATTGTGATCGTCGCGATTCGACGGCGCGGCGGCGAGATGACTTTTAATCCGTCCGGCGATACGGTGATTGAGGCCGGCGACCTGCTGATCGCCATCGGGCGCGCCGACGCGCTGATGGAACTCCACCAACTCGCACTCGGCGCGCGTTAAATCAAGATTCTGGGTTTACAAGTCTTGTTGTCTGCATATATCTCTGAACTTGTCGACTCCGAGCGTTGGGGTCGAAACTGCTAACTATGAAGATTCTCGTTACCGGCGGCAGCGGTTACCTCGGCACGCACGTGCGCCGCTTTTTCGAGGCCGATGATTTTTCGCGGCGTGCCCACCGCGACGTGCTCGATTCGTATGATGCGGCGCTGGTCGCCGACTACGACGTGGTGATTCACCTCGCCGCGCATCTCGACAAAGACCCGGAAGCAGCCGATGAATGCTTCCGCGTCAATACTGAAGGGACGGCGAAAATCCTGCGTCACATGTCACCCAACTCTGTCTTCATCTACGCCTCGACCAAGGACGTGTACGGGGCGCACGCCGATGATTACGAGGATGTGCCGGAGACGTGCTCGACGAGCTATCGCAGCCAGTCCGCGCTCGAATGGTCGAAGCTGATCGGCGAACGCTACGTGGATTATTATGCGCACGAACGTAATTTTCGCTCGTGCATTTTCCGTCTCTCGGCGGTTTACGCGCGGCCTTCCGAAGGAAACGATAACGGATTCGTGACGCACTATGTCGAGTCGGTGAAGCGTGGTTGGCCGCTGCGCCTGCCAGCCGAAGGCAGACCGGTGCGCGACATCCTGCACGTCGACGACTTCTCGCGTGCCTGTCGCGCCTTCATCGATTCGTCTGTTGCGCACGGCCTGTATAACCTCGGCGGCGGGCGGAATAACGCCATCAGTCTGCGCGAAATCGTCGACACTGTCGGGCGCATGATTCAGGTCGAGCCGCAGTTTGAAGAGCAACCGGACGCGCACGCGCCGACACCTTTTAACTACACATCCGACCTGACGCGAGTCCACGCCGAGCTTGGCTGGCAGCCACAGACCCGCGTCGAAGAGGGTTTGCGCAGTTTGTTGTGATAAATCGGGTTTGAGCGAACGTAAATTACATTCCGAGCGAATCGAGCGCGTCGTAGTGCGCGGTGCAAACTGGGTCGGCGATGCCGTGATGACGATTCCGGCGTTGCGCGCGCTACGCCGCGTGCTGCCCGGCGCGCACGTCACGCTTGCCACGCGTGCGTGGGCGGAAGGGATTTTCACGGACGTGGATTTTATCGACGACGTGATGAGGGTCGATGGTGACGAGCGACACGGATTACTGCGCGCGCGCGTCGCGGAGATTCGCGCGTTACGCGAAGCCCGGTTTGATCTCGCAGTGATCTTTCCGAATGCGTTCGCGCCCGCGCTCGTGGCGGCGGTGGCGCGCGTCCCCATGCGCATCGGCTACGCGACCGGGGGCCGTCGTCATCTACTGACGCACCCGCTCGCCCCACCGGAGTGGCGCCATCAACGACACGAAGTCTTTTACTACCTCAACATCATCGCCGAACTCGAACGCGCTGTGACCGAGACAGACGGCGAGACGCGACGCACCGTTGACATCAGCGCGCCGCCTCCGCCGCTCGGCTTAACCATCGCGTCGGTGCGACAGGACGGCGCGCGCGAGGTTCTGCGTCGTCACGGCGCGCGCCTTGATCGTCCTCTCGTCGCGCTGTGTCCGGGGTCGACCAATAGCCGCGCGAAGCGTTGGCCGTCTGAGAGATTTGCGGCGCTCGCCGACCAACTGATTGACGCGGCGGGCGCGGAGGTCGTGTTAATCGGTGCGCGTGAAGAACTGGATGTTACGCGGCAGGTCGTGCGAGGGATGAACCGGCGGGCAGTTATGCTGACCGGCGAAACGAGTCTCGCCGAGACCGTCGCCGTCCTGAGCGTCTGCGACTTACTGATTACCAATGACACCGGCCCGGCGCACATCGCGGCGGCCATCAGTCTCCCGACGCTCGTCATCTTTGGCCCGACCGACCCGACGACGACGCGCCCGTTTTCCGATCTTGCAGAAGTCGTGCGCGAGCCGCCGGAGTGTGCGCCGTGCATGCTGCGCGACTGCCCGATTGACCACCGTTGCATGACGGCGATTACGCCGCAGGACGTCTTTGCGCGCGCCGACCGCGTGCTGCTGCGCCGTGGCGTCACCGTGGCGACGGCGGGAACCGCTCGATGACGCGCCGCGCCGTCTTCATCGACCGCGACGGGACGATCTCGGAAGAGGTCGGCTACGTCAATCATCCGTCGCGCTACCGTGTCTTTCCTTATTCGGCGCAAGCCATCAAGCTGCTTAACGACGCGGGCTGGCTGGCGATTCTGGTCACCAATCAGGCAGGCGTCGCGCGCGGCTACTTCGCCGAAGAAATGATCGGCACGGTCCACCACATCCTCATACAAGAGTTGGAGCGCGGCGGAGCGCGGCTCGATGCAATCTACTTCTGCCCACATCACCCGACGGTCGGCGATCCACCGTACCGCTTCGATTGTGACTGTCGCAAACCGAAGCCCGGATTGATCCGACGCGCCGTCGCTGAGTTTCGTATCGATGCCGCGCGCAGTTGGATGGTCGGCGACCGTTACAGCGACACGGAGTTGGCGCGCAACGCCGGCGTGCGGGCCGCGTTCGTGCTGAGCGGCTACGGTCGCGGCGAGTGGGAGCATCAACGCATCGCGTGGCGGCACCAGCCAGACGCGGTGGCCGAAAATCTTTTAGAAGCAGTCGAGATGATCATCGCGGAAAAAGAACCGATGAAAGGTGAGTAGCTATAGACTTCAAGGAAAAAGCATGAGCCACGAATTACACAAATTCCACGAATGAAATATCTAACCGAAAACGCCTGTCACAGAGTTATCGCTCTCATTGCCCCGCGTGACTGCTGCCAATGAATTGATTCGTGTCATTCGTAGCTGACTGGTTTTCTTGAAATCTATAGATCGAGATATGGGAGAGTGGTAGACGCGGCAATTAGAGTGGGAGGAGAAGGCGCGACGTGACGATTGAAGCGCATTCCAGTTTCGAGAGCGAAGGCGTGCGCGCCGTGCGGCTCAGCCGTGTGCTCGAACTGTTTTCCGGGCGGCGCGTGGTGGTGCTCGGCGATTTGATTGCCGATCAATTTGTGTACGGCGAAATCAGTCGTGTCTCGCGCGAGGCGCCGGTGCTTATTCTGCGCCATGAACGCACCAAGACAGTGCCGGGTGGTGCCGCCAACTGCGCCGTCAACCTCGCGGCGCTCGGTGCCCGCGTGTCGATTGTCGGGGCCGTCGGTGAAGACGAAGCCGGGCGCACATTGATCGACAAGCTTCAGGCGACGGGTGTCGACTGCGGCGGCGTCATCCGCCAAAGCGCACGTCAGACGACCACCAAAGTTCGCATCCTCGCCGGTCAGCTACATTCGATGCGACAACAAGTGATCCGCGTCGACTACGAAGGCTCGCTATTGTCTGACCCGATATTCCAGGTGCAGATTTCAGCGCTCCTCAGCGACACCCTGCCGCACGCCGACGCGGTCGTCATCTCTGATTATAATTACGATGTTGCGAACGCCGCAACGACGACGCTGTTGCGCGAGGCGGCAATGAAGAACGAGTTGCCGATCATCGTTGATTCGCGTTTTCGTCTGTTAGAGTTTTCCGGCTTCACATCCGCGACGCCGAACGAAGCCGAAGTCGAGCAGGTGCTCGGCAGACGTTTGACTGATAGCGCGGAGCTTGAAACGGCGGGCGAAGAGTTACGTGCGCGCCTCGGCTATCGCGCGCTTCTCATTACGCGCGGCAGTCAGGGGATGGTGCTGTTGGAGCGCGACGCCACACCTATGCACCTCGCGCCGGTCGGCGCGCGCGAGGCCATTGACGGGACCGGCGCGGGCGACACAGTGATCGCGGCCTACACGCTCGCCGTCGCGTCGGGCGCAAGCTTCGCTGACGCGGCGCACCTCGCGAACTATGCGGGCGGACTCGTCGTGATGAAACGCGGAACGGCGTCAATCGACCATCAGGAGTTGCTCGCATCAGTCATGCAAGCCGCTTCGTCTTCGTCGAAAATATTGGAGCAGTGACAGGTAAACCGTGATAGGTGACAGAAAAATGCCGGGCGATTGGGGAATGTGGATTTCGGATTGCTGATTGAGAAACAAGTTGAGTCTCCGGTAATCCGCAATCCGAAATCCGCAATTATCTTGTCACCCGTCACGTTTGAGTGAGTAGGGATATGACCAATGAGCAATTGAAGCTCGACGCTGCGTCGCGCATCCTCGAACGCAACCGCTTGATTGCGCGCGTCGCCATCGCTCGTCGCAGCGGCGCACGCATCGTGTTGGCGAATGGATGCTTCGACATTCTGCACGTCGGCCATGTGCGTTATCTCGAAGCGGCGCGTGGGTTCGGCGATATGCTCGTGGTTGCCGTTAATTCGGACGCGCAGGTGCGTGCGCTCAAGGGCGAGGGCCGCCCCTTCGTCCCGGAGCGTGAGCGTGCCGAAGTGATCGCCGCGTTGCGCGCCGTCGACCTCGTGACGATCTTTCATGAGCCGACCGTCGAGGCGCTGCTGCTCGCCATTCGTCCCGACATTCACGCCAAAGGCACCGACTATACACTCGACACAATCCCCGAACGTGATGTGGTACGCTCCTACGGTGGCCGCGTCGCCGTCGTCGGCGATGCCAAAGACCATTCGTCAACAGATGTCATCAATAAAATCGTACTGAAATAAAGTGCTGAGTACTGAGTGATGAGTACTGAGTTTAAGAGGGACTGCTTTTGCTCAGCACTCAGCACTTTATTTCAGTACACAGTACTCATCGCTCGGTTATTAAATGCGGATTCTGATCGTCAAACTGGGAAGTATCGGTGACATTGTTCATGCGTTGCCGTCGCTGGCGGCGATTCGGCGTGCGTTGCCGCGTGCGGAAATTTCTTGGGTGGTTGAACGGCGCGCGGTGGAGATTCTGCGGGACAACCCGATGTTGGATCGTCTCATCGAAATCGACACGAAGGCCATGAGGCGCTGGCCGGTGTCTGGGGAGACGCTGCTGGCACCGCGTCAGCAGTTACGTCGGCTACGCGCCTCGGCCTTCGATTTCACCATCGACTTCCAGGGTCTGCTTAAATCCGCCGCCATCGCTCGACTGTCCGGTGCGCCGCGCCGATACGGGTTCGCGCGTCACGCACTGCGCGAGCCGGCGAGCCGTTTCCTTCTCACTCAAACTGTCGAAATTCCTTCGCACATCCACGTCATCAGAAAGAATCTTGCGCTCGCCGCCGGCGCGCTCGGCATCGACGTACCTGAGAGTGCCGATGAGTTCGTGTTTCCCATCTCCGTCGCGCGCGCGCACGTGTGTGAGGCTGAGGCGCTGATTGCGGATGTGGGCGGCGAGTTCGCCATCCTGAATCCCGGCGGCGGCTGGCCGACGAAGCTGTGGGACGCGACACGCTTCGGCGCGCTGGCCGATGAATTATGGACGCGACACGGTCTGCGCTCACTCGTCACACACGGCCCTGGTGAACGTGAATTGGCCGAAGCTGTCGCCGGCGCGAGCCGTGCGCGTGTCGCACATGTCGCATCGCCGACACTAAAAGGCTTCTTCGAGTTGGCGAAGCGCGCCGCTCTCTACGTCGGCGGCGACACGGGGCCGACGCACCTCGCGGTCGCGGCGGATGCGCCAATCGTCGGACTGTTCGGCCCGACTGAATGGTGGCGCAACGGCTCACCGCGAGCGACCGACATCTGCGTCGAGCGCACTGACATCAATTGCCGTACGGACTGCCATCGCCGCGCGTGCTCGAACTGGATTTGCATGGACATCGAAGTTGGGCGCGTCGCCGAAGCTGTCGGCGAACGTTTGCGTCGCAAGGCGAAGTTGCGAAGCGTTGGAGCAATTGTTAATGCGTAGGGGCGGGACATGGGTGCAGCGTTGGCGCGTGCCGCTCGGATTTTTGTGCGGCGCCGCATTCATCGTGCTCGCTCAACCCGCGCCGTCGACGCTGATTGCTGGTGGGGTGGTGGCGATGCTCGGCCTCGCTGTCCGCGCGTGGTCCGCCGGCCACATCAGGAAGAACGACGCGCTCGCTGTCTCCGGGCCGTATGCACATACACGAAATCCCCTCTACCTCGGCAGCTTTCTTCTCGGACTCGGTTTCACGATTGCGGCGGGGCGTCCGCTGTTGCTCGGCGGCATCTTCGCCGCGCTTTTTCTGGGCATCTATCTACCCGTGATGCGCGTCGAAGCGGCGACCCTCGTCCAGCTTTTCGGCGAAGCATACGAGCGTTATGCGAAGGCGGTGCCACTTCTTCTGCCACGCCTGACGCCATACCGCGAACCGACTTCACCACGGACGAAGTTCGACGCCGGCCTGTACATGCGTTACCGCGAGTATCGCGCGGCGCTCGGACTGCTGGCGGCATTGGGCATATTGGTGTTGAAAACAATCTGGCTGAGGTGAACCGAGAAAGAATGTTTCGTCATGCTCTATCCATTCTGACGGCGTTGCTGCTGCTATGCGCGCTGATCCTTTCTTCCGTTGCCGACACCGACGCGGTGGGGTCACGGCCCGACAAGGCTCCGACTACGACGATGCCTTTTGAACACGCCGAACAACTGGTCTACGAAGGCGAGTTCTCCAAGCTGATGCTGCGCGGCATTAAAATCGCCGAATTCCGTTTCACCGCCCGCCGTGCTCCCAACATTGATTCCGTTACACCTGAGTCCGCCACCACGACCACCGTCTCACGCGAGCCGGGGACGAACGGGGACGCGCCGCTTGTCTTCGTCGGCGACGTTCAATCGCGAGGCTGGTTCCGTAAGCTGTTCGGCATCAATTTTCATTACCTCGTCGAATCAACCGTCGAGCCGGCATCGCACTCGATTCTGCGCACCACCAAACTCGACGAGCAGGGCGAGCGCGTGCGCACCAGTGAAGCGATTTTTGACCGCGTACAGAATAAGCTGGAATGGGTTGAGCGCGACCCGCGCGACCCGACTCGCCCGCCGCGCGTCGTCAACGCGCCGCTCAACGGTGCGGCGCACGACCTCATCTCAGTGATCTATTACCTCCGCACGCAGACGCTCACGCCGGGACAGTCATTCGCGCTGAAGGTCAGTGATTCGGGCGGCGTGTTCGACGTGCCCGCCACAGTCTTCGCCGAACCGAAGAAGATGAAGAGCATCCTCGGCCGCGTCCGCGTAGTGCGCGTCGGCATTGAACTCTTCGGCAAGGAGCGACTCGTTGACCGCGATGGCACCATGTCGATCTGGGTCACCGACGACCCTCGCCACATCCCCATCCGCGCGCGCATCAGCACCGACTTCGGCACACTCGACATCACGCTCAAAAAGATGTCGCGGTAACCGTCCGGCGCTCACTGTTCTGACAAGCGAAAGTAAGTCTCTCATCGGCTTTGCCTAATCAATGTCACTTTGGGGTGTGGGTTTTTGGGCAAGATGAGTTGTTTTGGGCAACGCATTATTTGACCTCTAGAACATGGGTGTAAATTGACATTGTATTCTTTGCTGATACAATTCCTCTCAACAGTAACCCCGCTATGTGTGAGTAAGAGATTGGCCGTAAACGCAAAGCGGATGCGGCTTTCGTTGTCTTTGAGGCTAGAATATGAGCACTAAAGAGCTATAGCTTTCAAGAAAAAGGGAATCTGAAATAGCGTGCTTCACGCCGCCAGCGCCAGTTCTTCCGGCAGGCTGCACAGCGCCAGAATCTCTTGCGGCGTGCGTGCAAATTTAATCAGCGCCTGCTC
>JALZJL010000074.1 GCA_030859785.1 Acidobacteriota bacterium | reverse complement strand
GGCTGAGTACACGAGTCATCGCCAAAGTGACCAGTTATACGTTGAAGCAACTGCTGCGCAACTCGTTTGGGCTCGACGTGCAGACCTTTCAGATTGCCGAAGCATAAGTTCATTTCACATCAGCCGTAACTATTAAAGAGGTCAGCCAACATCTAACAGCACTCTTTACAAATCATCGCTCAATGACGATAACTAATCTGCCAATGAGTTGGTTAACTCCAGGCGGCGAGAAATTACTTGAGCTTATGTCGATGTGCCGACTCTTGATAAATTACCTAAGGGAGCGTCAGTCAGGGGAGGCAGACGCAAAATAGTTAAGGGTTGAAGACCAAATACATTCACCGTTGAGAACGCTAAAGACGCAAGGAAATGCCGGGCTTCGAACTTGAGTGATGATGCTATCTTTCATCTCTCTGTGCTCTATCGCGTACTCAGCGGTGTAATTCGAAGAAGTTTTTCAATCTTTGATCTTAAGGAATTTTGCTGGGATTGTCGGGTGTATTAATAAACTCATCCGAGCCTCTTGTCTTCGGGCGAGGGGCTGGCTCGCCCACGATTTTTCCATTGCCAATACGTTCAAGCGGGCGTTTCGCGCCGGGCTCTGATTTGAAAGAGATGGCAACGTTATTCGCGTCAAGAAGTCTCGCCACCCGCGCAGCAGCCCATTCATGCGAAGCGAGTGTGACTGCATACCGGCCTTGCTCGCCGGGCGCTAAGTTCTGAGGCTTCAGCTCGACCACACGAATCTCGCTGCTGTCGTCACGCCGACGCGTGAGTTCAAGTTCCACTTTAAGAGCTTCCAGTTTTTTGGCGGAAGTATTTTGCACAGCCCCGCCGATTATCGCCTGCGAACCTCTGAGCATCGCCTCATCTTCCAAAATCCGGACTTCAGCAGATTCAGTTTCATCACGCGACGGTGCGGCGCGCGATGGTTTAGGTGGCGATTTAGACGCGCTGGAATCCGCAAACTGACAACCACTAAGAGAAATGCCAAAGGCCATAACGACAATGACTGTCAATCTAGTCAACGCCCAACATCGAAGGTGTAGAGAAGAATGTGAAAAGATCATCTGCGGCAATGTATATACGGGTTTACCCGCTACTCGTAACCTCTGACATTAGAAGAGGGTGAAAGTTAAACGTATACTTGAAAAAGTTAAACGTATACTTGAAATGGATAGCTTCAAAGTGTTGATGCTAAACGAACTAATCGAGAAATTACTGCTCACGACCCGGCGGTGGTGCTCCGGTGATTTTCTCGACGAGGGCCAACAAGAATTCCTGTTCGGCAGTGCCGTTGCTTTGCAGCGATACCCACTCGGCACCGGCAGCGCCGTCGGTGCGTCCTTCGATGCGTGCGTTGACAGACACATTGGTAAATGCCCCGTCTATCGGTTGCACCTCGACGAGCAGTGTATAACGCCCGCGTGTCCACCCGCGCGAGTTTGTGTCAAGCAGTTCGGCCAGACGACTAATTTCTGATTCCGCGACGACAGCGCCCCGTACGAAAGTGTAAGGCTGTGAAACAAGCACGCCTTCCGCCGTCTTGGAGACAGATTCGTCGAGAATCAGTTTGTTATCACGCATTACTTCAGAAACTGCTTGAAGTACGGCGTCCCTCCGCGCCGTCATGCGGTACGGGTTCGGGACGGGCGGCAGTTCGCGTGTGCGTCCGCGCCCGAAATCAATGCCGCGCCCGGCACCGGTATTGACCTTCGCGCCGTTCGCCGCCGGAGCGCGGTTGCTGCTTCCGTCACGAATGCGGTCGTTCTGCTGGTCGACACCTTTACCTTGGGCGTAAGCGGTTAGGGCTGTCAGTAACGTTAAGATGAGCGTCGCGAAAATCTTTTTCATGGAAATACTTTCTGACCACCGCCGGTCATGATTGTTTTGTTCAAGTGGGCTTGGGGAAATGGAGGCCGCGAGCATAGAACATGAAACACGCGAATTCAAGATTTAATCGCTGAAAGTCTCGCTTCATGCATTGCATCGTCTGCCGGCCCCAGTCTCAATCCTAAGGTCAACATCAATCTTAAGGTTGGACGACCGGCCCGACGTTCGCGTTGCCGGTCTCTGCGTTGCCGGCGCTTGTCTCGTCGCGTGTGCGTTCCCATTGACGCAGCGATTGGACGCCCTTCGCGAAATCAGTATCGTTGCTGTAAAAGTTATGAGCGCCGTCGTTGCGCGAAGGTTCGCGGACATAATAGAGATAGTCGGTCGCTGCCGGGGTGAGTGCGGCTTCCAACGATTTCTCACCGGGCGAGGCCAACGGCCCCGGCGGCAGCCCGTTAACTTTCCGTGTGTTATACGGCGAAGATCGGTCAAGGTCGCTTTGGTAAACCTTCCCGTCGTTCTTCCACTTGCCGGCCAATTTCGCCGCATAGATGACCGTCGAGTCAATGCCGAGTGGGATGCCGAACTTAAGACGATTGTGAATCACGGAGGAGATGAGTGGTCGCTCCTCCGGTAATTTCGCCTCGGTCTCGATGAGCGACGCGATGGTCACGACTTGGCGCGGAGTCTGTCCGGGGATGTCGGGCGTATGCGCGGCAATCTTCTCATCCCACACCTGGCGGAACCGCCGCACCATCATCTTAACCAGTTCCGGCGCGGTGGTGTGTGGCGGAAAGGTATATGTATCCGGGTAGAGGTAGCCTTCGAGATTCCGCGCTTCGGGGTCAATGTCTTTGACGGAGGCGGTGTCGTTCATCAGTTTGAGCGCTTCGTCAGCGCTGGCAAGCTGAAACTCCGGCACGCGGGCCAGCGCCGCCGCGACATCCCAGCGTGTCCAGCCCTCGATGACTGTGAAACGGTTGAGGCGCTGCTGACCTTCTTCGAGTTTCCGAGCCACACCGAGCGGCGAGATGGGTGAAGAGAAACGGTATTCGCCGGCTTTCAGGCGGGTGCCAGCACCGCTCGCACGCAGGTACAAGTGCAGCGGCCAGGCGCGGCTGATAATGCCGACGGAGGCCAGACGCTCCAGAGTCTCAGCTGGCGATGAACCGCGCGGAATCTCAATAAACTGAGCGGCTTGTTGATGAGCAATTGGCCGCCTCAGTTCTTGATAGAGCCAGTACGAGCAGGCCCCGGCCGCGATTAATAATAAAAAGACTGAAATAAAAATCGCACGTAGAATCTTCATCATGGCAGTAGCTTGATTCCTCAAGCGTTAGAATCATACGTCAAAAGGTCGGACACGCGCAGGCACACGCAATCGAACTCAATGACGAAATCGTCATGTCTAGTTATCGTCTGAAACATTTCCCGACAGTTGGGTCCCGTGCTCGCTAATGTAATCGAGCAGAATCAGCGCCGCCGCTTCGCTGTCGACACGCGCCGCAATGTGTTTTGGTTTGACGCCGGACTGACGAAGGTTCATCTCCGCCGTGTGCGAGGTGAGCCGTTCATCCTGCAACTGCACGGGCACGCCGAGCGACAGTTCGAGGTTGCGCGCGATGCGCCGGGATTCAGATGCGGCGGCGCCTTCCGTTCCGTCCATATTAAGCGGCAAACCGACGACCAGCATTTGCGCGTCAAAGCGTTCACGCAACTCGGCAATCTCGCGTAGCAACTTCTTCCAGTTGTGGCGTTGAAGAAAAGGGAGCGGGCGTGCTGTCAGACGGAGTTCGTCAGAGACGGCGACGCCGACTCGCTTCGTACCGAGGTCGAGTGACAAGAGGCGTCCTGCTGTCGGCTGACTCACGTCGGTTCGCTCATCGGGCGTCGGGTGGTTACTCGTCATAAAAACATTCGTGGGGACGTCCCGCGAGTATAGCGCAAGCCATTCGGCGAGTGCCATCAGAAGGTCGCTTGCACGCCGTCTTGGGGCTACTGTATGATCCGGAAGCGCTTCATTGTGGAGCGCAGATATGTTATCTCGGCCACTCCGACACGTCGCGCAAGAGACGCCTTCAGAGGAGAATTAATGTCATTTCGAAGCAAATTCATTCTCGTTGTTTTCTCGGCCACGCTGGCGTCGTACGCCGTCATCGGCGGATTGATGTCGATGCACGCACAGCAGCAACCGAACGATCCGGGTCAGCAACTGCGCATTTTCGAAAGTGTGTTGCAGCACATTCAACAAGACTATGTCGACGAGCCGGATTTGAATAAAGTTCGTTCGGGCGCACTGCGTGGGTTGGCTTATGGTCTCGATCCGTATTCGACATATCTGACGGCGGAGCAGGTGCGGGGCTATCGTGCAAACCCGGACACGAACCAGGTCAGTATCGGTGCCGAGCTTTCACAATTCGCTTCCTACCTCTACGTCATCGCGCCGGTCAAGCGCGGCCCCGCGGAGCAGGCTGGGGTGCTGGCAGGTGACATCATCGAATACATCGACACCAAAGCGACGCGCGACATTTCTCTGTACGATGCGCGGCAGTTGCTGAACGGAGCGCCCGGGTCCGAAGTCAAACTCAGAATTCTGCGCTCCGGCACGCGACCGCTGACGCTGACGGTGAAACGCAGCGCGGTCGCTGTTCCGGCGGCGGAAGTGCGGATGGAAGCAGGGCGCATCGGCGTCGTCCGCGTTAACAGTCTGACCGACGGAGAATCCGATGACATCCGCGCGCGCGTGCAGGAGGCCCAAAAGCAGGGCGCGCAGAAGTTGATTCTCGATCTACGCGGCGTGGCGGGCGGGTCTCTGACGGAGGCGGTGCGGGTCGCTAACTTGTTCATCCGCGACGGTGCTCTGGCACAGACGGTCGCGCGCGGTAACAAGACCCTGAAGACGTACACCGCCGATCCGAAGGAGACGATTTTTGACGGCGCTACTTCGGTGCTGATCGACCGCGGCACCGCCGGCGCAGCGGAAGTGATCGCCTCCGCATTCATCGAGCGTAAGCGCGGCGAAGTGGTTGGCGAAAAGAGTTTCGGCGCAGGAGCCGAGCAACAGTTATTCACTCTGCGCGGCGGCGACGGGCTGTTGCTGACCACGGTCAAATGGGCTTCGACAAGCGGTAAACCATTTCTCGCGACCGGCGTCTCGCCGTCCGTCGAGGTGAAGCGTCCCGAGTTGGCTGAGGCGATTGACCCGGACGACTTAACCGGCAACGACGACGATGCGGTTGCGCGGCCAGGAACCGCGACCGACAGGCGCGAGGTCGCACCGGAAGCAACAACTGCTTCACCAAAGCCGCCGAGCGAAGATGTGCAGCTTAAAAAGGCGCTCGAATTGCTGCGCGAAAAAGAGAAGCCGGCGGCGGCGCCACGCGCGGCGTAACCATCAACATCAGTTGACATACAGAAGCAGGCCGGAGGGATTTCCAAGTTCCTCCGGCCTCTCTGTTTTTCAAAAGTGACAAGTGACCAGATGATTGCAGATTGCGGATTGGCAAACCTGAAGATACATTGCTGCTCGCCTCATCTCTGTTCTTCAATCCGCAATCCGCAATCGCTTGGCGCTGTCCTGTCACCTTTGAGAGTTGTCAGAGAGGGATGTTGCCGTGTTTCTTCGGCGGGTTGGTGTCGCGTTTATTGGCGAGCAGTGATAAGGCGCGAATCAACTTCGGGCGGGTGTTGGCGGGTTCGATGATCTCGTCGATGAAGCCGCGCTCGGCGGCGACATATGGGTTTGCGAACTTCTCCTCGAACTCGGAGACGAGCGCGCGCCGCGCCTCAAGCTGATCGGTGGCCTCGCCGAGCTCGCGTCGGTAGAGCACGCCGACGGCTCCCTCAGCCCCCATCACAGCGATTTCGGCGGTCGGCCAGGCGAAGTTGATATCGGTGCGGATGTGCTTTGAAGCCATCACGCAGTAAGCGCCGCCGTAGGCTTTGCGTGTGATGACGTTGATCTTCGGGACGGTCGCTTCAGCGAAGGCATAGAGCAATTTCGCGCCGTGTCGAATGATGCCGCCATGTTCCTGGCGCAAGCCGGGCAGAAAGCCGGGCACATCTTCAAAGACGATCAGAGGGATATTGAAGCAATCACAGAACCGCACGAAGCGGGCGGCCTTGACGGAAGCGTCGATGTCGAGCACGCCCGCCAGGAACGCCGGCTGGTTGGCGACGATTCCGACGCTCTGCCCACTGAGCCGCGCGAACCCGACGACGATATTGGGTGCATAGAGTTCATGAACCTCGAAGAAGTACCGCTCATCGACGACCGCGTGAATCACGTCCCGAATGTCATAAGGTTGATTCGACGCTTCCGGCACCAGTGTGTTAAGACCCGGCTCAACACGTTCGGATGAATCAGAAGTCGTCTGACGCGGCGGGTCGTCGGCGTTGTTCGAGGGCATGAACGAGAGCAATTCACGCACGATCTGAAGCGCGTGTTGATCTGAGTCGGCGGCGAAGTGGGCGACGCCGGAGATGCGGTTGTGTGTGTCGGCCCCGCCGAGCGTCTCCTTCGAGACATCTTCGTGCGTCACCGTCTTGATGACTTCCGGGCCGGTGATGAACATGTACGAAGTATTCTTGACCATCACATTAAAGTCCGTGATCGCCGGGCTGTAGACGGCACCGCCGGCGCATGGCCCCATCATGCAACTGATCTGCGGCACGACACCCGACGCGAGCGTGTTGCGCAGAAAGATGTCGGCGTAGCCGCCGAGGCTGACGACGCCTTCCTGAATCCGCGCACCGCCCGAATCGTTGAGGCCGACGACGGGCGTGCCGACTTTCATCGCCATGTCCAACACCTTGCAAATCTTTGCGGCGTGCGTTTCGGACAGCGAGCCACCGAAGACGGTGAAGTCCTGCGCGAAGACGAACACACGCCGCCCGTCGACGAGGCCGTGGCCGGTTACCACGCCGTCGCCGGGGTAGAGTTGTCGTTCGAGTCCGAAGTCACGCGAGCGGTGGACGACGAACTGATCGAACTCTTCGAACGTGTTCTCGTCGAGCAGGAATTCGACGCGCTCGCGTGCGGTCAGCTTACCGTCGGCGTGCTGCCTGGCGACGCGCTCCGGGCCGCCGCCGCGCGTCGCGTCCTGCCGGCGCGCTCGCAGACGGTCGAGTTTATTTTGGTGTGTGACGAATTGTTCCGGTGTCGATGTCATAGGTTGGAAGGCAAAAGTAAAAAGGCAAAAGGCAAAAGTGAAAGTCGATCCGCGATTGCCCGATGTGATTGATGGCGCGTCGGCAGAGCATGTCTGATTGAAGATGTGTTTGCAAGTTTACATTTTCGTGGCGGTGGCCGCGACAGCATCCTGCTTTCCTGTCACTTGTCACCTGTCACCCGTCACGTTTGAATAATTAGGCAATCATCCGGCGGCGCAGTGAGCGCAACGCCCACTCGGTAAAGATGAACGCCGTGGCTAACAAATAGACGACTTCGTAGGCATGACGCGTGCGAAGAGTGCCCGTCAGAAATGCTCGGGCGATATCAACCGCGCTCGTCAGAGGAATCGCCCACGCGACCCACTGCAGCGCCGCCGGCAACACGTCGACTGGGAACCACACGCCGCAGAGGAAAATCGCCGAGAAGTAGAGGTTCAGATAGAGGTTGTACGAATCGATGTCGTGAATGTGCGCGGTGATGGCGAGTGACAGCGCGGCAGCGAAGAAGCAGGCTAACAAGAGCGGCAGCGGCGCGAACACCGCAAGTGGGGAAGTCGCCGCGCCGAAAAAGTAGAGCACTAACAGGATGATGAAGGAGTCGATCAGAGCCTTCGTCGTCGCCCAGCAGATTTCGGCGAACGCCAGCGATTCGACATCGACCGGCGTGGCGAGAATCGCGTCGAAGGTCGATTGATAGACCATCCGAAAGTAAGAGCCGTATGTCGTCTCGAACAGAGAGCGCGAGATGACTGTGAACGCCAGCACGCCCGCGCCGACGAATGACAGATACGGCAGTCCCGTGACGGTCGAACCGATCA
Source organism: Acidobacteriota bacterium (assembly GCA_030859785.1). Taxonomy (GTDB): domain Bacteria; phylum Acidobacteriota; class Blastocatellia; order Pyrinomonadales; family Pyrinomonadaceae; genus JACDEG01. Next base: position 8,135 of record JALZJL010000074.1, on the reverse strand, counting down.
GCGAACCGATGCCCCACCCGAACGCAAAGAACATAAAGAACGGCTCGATCAGCGGCGCGGCCAATTCCATCTTCCACAGGCGCAGATAAACTTCCAGATGTCTCAACCAGACGGAGCGCACATCACGCAGGTTAATGCGCGCGATGGCGAGCCAGGCGCGCGCGAATTGTGGCGGCTCCGGTCGAGTGCGCGAAGTGGAGGTCTCGTCGCGTGTCAGATCATGTGTAACGGAGGACGGCATCAACGGTGTCGCTTTCTTCGAGATTCAAAATCAAAACTGAATGGCGTTATTCTAAACGTCGATTCGCTGCTTCGATGTCGGTAAAAGGAAACCCTCTGCTTTCGATTAGCGCGATCAGTTCGTCGAGCGCAGAGTGCGCGCGCCGCGCGATTTCCGGCGGGTAACCGTAGCGTTGCGAGTTGACTTGAAACTCTTCTTCATCGAGGACGCGAAACGAAAAGTCGGGCGCGATCAGCACGTCGATATCGAGGTCTGTAAAACTGAGCGTGTGCCCGTCGAAGATGGCGGGCGTGTTGATGTTGCAATAGTAATTGCGCAACGCGCCGGTTGGTTCGCAAAACCGGAAGACGTTATACCAGCGGTCAGTCCAGTAATACTCTGTGCTGAGTGTGCCGGGAAGAATCGTGCCGAGTAGCGGGTGGCGAATTTCTTCAGTGAACGTGGCGTCAAGCACCAAAAGCGTACCAGCTTGACGCACGACGGTTGCCGGCCAGTGTCGATGCACGCGCCCGTCGTACTTGCGCGCCTGCACTTCAATGCGAAGTGGTTCGCCGCTTGTCGTTTCATTCGGCAACAGTCTCGTCTCCTTCCAGGCCTTCGCCGCCCACGGTGTCGAGAAACACGTCCTCCAGATTTGACGGGCGAAGCAACACGCGACGGCCTTCGTAAAATTTCATCAGAGGCATCAGTTGTTCCGGTGTTTCGCCGAAGTAGAGATGAGCGCCGGCGCGTTCGACCGCGCGCACCGGTGCATCGGCGTCAAACGTTTGGAGCGGGAGACCATCTGCGTCCCGCGCTTCGAGCGTATAAGCGGCGACGTGCTGCGCGATCAATGCCTGCGGCGCACCCTCGGCGCGAATCCGCCCGCGTGCGACAATCAAGAGACGATCACACAGACGCTCCGCTTCATCCATGTAGTGCGTCGAGAGCAGAATCGTGAGTCCCGTGTGCCGGCGCAGTTCTTCGAGACGCTGCCATATTTCCTGGCGTACCTGTGGATCGAGTCCGGTGGTCGGCTCGTCGAGTACGAGCATGCGCGGCTCGTGCAGCAACGCGCGTGCGATCATTAGACGCCGCTTCATCCCTCCTGAAAGTTGATCGACGCGCGCATCTGCACGCCGGTCGAGACCGACAAAGCGGAGCAGTTCGTCGGTGCGTGCGTGGGCGCGTCCGCGTGTCATTTGATAATAGCGTGCGTAGACAAGAAGGTTCTGCCGAACAGTGATATCCGGGTCGAGATTGTTCTCCTGCGGGACTACGCCGATCAGCGACCGGACGCGCCGCGCGTCACGCCGCACGTCATACCCTTCGACGCGGAGTTGGCCGGCGGTCGGCGGCGTGCGGCAGGCGATCATCCGCATCGTCGTCGATTTGCCAGCACCGTTCGGGCCGAGCAGTCCGAATGCTTCACCGCGCCGCACCGCGAAGTCGATATGATCGACGGCGAGTTGCGTCCCGTACATCTTCGTCAACCCTTCTGCGGTGACGACCGTATCTTCCAGCATGATCATAAACAAGGATGAAGGACTCTCAAGGGATGAGGGATGAGGGATGAGGGATGATTGAAAACCAGAAGACAGCATGCAGCACACCGCTCACAGCGGAAAACAAGCCGTGCCTCATCTGGGGTATTCCGTATTCTGTATTCTGTGTTCTGTATTCCTGTTTCATCCCTCATCCCTCATCCCTACCTTATACGGACATCGTTGCGTAGTGTCCCGATGCCCTCGACTTCGACTTCGACGACGTCGCCGTCGGCGAGTGGGCCGACGCCCGCCGGTGTGCCGGTGGCGATCAGGTCGCCGGGTTCAAGCGTCATCACATGAGAGATGTAACGGATAATCTCGGCGACCGGGAAGGCCATCAGACTGGTACGCGCATCCTGTCGCGGCGCGCCGTTGACGCGCGTCTCGACACGCAGGTCGCGCGGGTCGAGACCGGAGACGATGAACGGCCCGAACGGACAGAACGTGTCGAAAGATTTGCCGCGTGTGAACTGGATGTCTTTGCGTTGAATGTCGCGCGCCGTGACGTCATTCACACATGTGTAGCCGAGCACGTAACCAAGTGGGTCATCATCCTCAGCGAGACGACTTACTCTCCGTCCGATAACGACACCAAGTTCTCCTTCATGCTCGACTCTGTTTGAGACGGGAGGGAGCACGATGGCTTCGAGGTGTGAAATGACTGATGATGGAGGTTTGAGAAAAAGCAGCGGCTCGTCGGGCATCGCGTTGCCGAGTTCAGCGGCGTGGTCGCGATAATTGCGCCCAATGCAGACGATTTTGGAAGGGATGATTGGTGACAGCAGACGAACCTCGGCGAGCGGCAGCGACTCGCCGAAAGTCTGCGCCGAATCTTCCCGCGTCAACCATTCAAGGCGTGCACCTGCTTGAAGCACGGAGACCATTTCCGATTCATCAATCAAACCGAAAACCGGCTCCGCGAACTGCTGATGTGTGAAGCGACAGAGTTTCATAGATATGACTCAACTTAAGGAACGATTTCAGACTTGAACTCGGACGGCGAACTAGAGTTCCCGGCGTTATCGACGGCGGTCAGATAATAATAGTACCTGGTGCCGGGCTGCACGGTGTCGTCCTGAAATGTCGTGCGCTCGGTGGGCGTGCGGGTCAACTGCGTCCATTGATCTGTAGGCAGTTGGGGGTCAGTCGAGCGAAAGATGTTGTAGCCGACGACATCACGTTCGGGATTGGCAACGAAGAAGATCGAGATTCGTGCCATATCGCCGACGATCCGAACTCCGTTAAGGGAAATACGTTCGGGCGCGCGCGGCTGGAAAATATCACGCGGAGTGGACGGGACGGCATTGGAGTTGAGACTCTCGATCTGTGTCACGTCGCCGACGCCGAGCGACACGGTGCGCACGACGTAGATGTATTCTTCGCCGAACGTGAACGCGCGGTCGACGTACTCGGCGCGTGTCAGCGGCGCAGAATTAAGCGGTGTCTGCGCCAATTGGTTTTGCGAACGGTCGGAACGATAGATGTTGTAGCCGAGTATGTTCGCCGGCGTCGAACCGTCGACGTTGGCGAGTGGGGGTTGCCAGCGGATGACGATAGCGTTCTCGCCGACTTCAGGCGTGGCGACGACGGGCGGCTCGCTGATGCGCACCGCCGGCTCGACCCGCAGGAAGTTTGAGAACGCGGCGCGTTGCCCGGAGGCGTTGACGTAGCGCAGAGCGTAACGCAGCCGCACGGGTTCGGTGAGCGTCAGTGTGTCTTGATAAGAGAGCGTGTCCTGGCTGCCGAGGATAGCATCGTATGGCACGGAGCCGATTAAGGTCGCACGCGCGCCGAACTCGTCTTCGGTGAGTGGTAGAGGCGCCGAGGTTGGTTCGGCCAGGCGATAGATATCGATCCGCCGTATGCTCTGCACACTATCGTCGGGCGCGTTGCGGCGCGGCGCGGGCCAACTGAGAATGACCTGATTGCCGCGCTGGATGCCGGACAGCAGTTCGGTCCGTTGCGGAACACGCTCGCTTGGCGGCAGCGGCGGTCGACGTTTACCGCACGACGCGAATACGAACGTGAAGCATGCGGCAGTCATCGCCAGCACTAAAGCGCGAGTGACAATCCGTTCGCGTGAAGAGATGGGCGCGGTTGTTTGACGCACTTCGATTTGCCGGGGAACGGAGAAGGGAAGATTTAATCTGAACGCCGCCATCACGGGTTTGGATGAGGAACGAAGCATCGTAAAGACATGCCGTTACGCCGTCTGTGACGTTGGCGAATCACAGCACATAACGGCTCAGGTCTTGATCCTTGACGATGTCAGCGAGCGTGCGTGTGACGTAGGCCGCGTCGATCTCCTGTTGTTTCGGCTCAAGGTCGGGGCCGGCGAAACTGATTTCGTCGAGAACTTTTTCCATGATCGTGTGGAGCCGGCGAGCACCGATGTCTTCGGTCTGTTGATTGACGCGAACGGCGAAGCGAGCGATGGAATCGATGCCGTCTTCTGTGAATTCGAGTTCGATGCCTTCGGTGGCAAGCAGCGCGCGATATTGTTTGACGAGGGAGTTCTTCGGCTCGGTCAAAATTCTTTTGAAGTCTTCGAGGCTGAGCGACTCCAGTTCGACGCGAATCGGGAAGCGGCCTTGAAGCTCCGGAATCAAGTCGGATGGCTTCGAGACGTGGAACGCGCCGGCGGCGATAAATAAAATGTGATCGGTGCGCACCATGCCGTAGCGCGTGTTGACGGTCGTCCCCTCGACGATGGGAAGGATGTCGCGTTGCACGCCTTCGCGCGACACATCGGGGCCGCCGCCGCCGGATTCGCGGCCCGCAATTTTGTCGATCTCGTCGAGGAAGATGATGCCGGCGGATTCGACACGTTCGAGTGCGGTGCGCGCCACGGTGTCCATGTCGATCAGACGCTCTTCCTCTTCCTGCATCAGATATTCCAACGCTTCGTCGACGCGCATCCGGCGGCGTTTGGTGCGTCCCTGGAAGAGATTGCCGAGCATATCCTTCATGTTGATGCCCATCTCTTCGATGCCTTGTGGGCCGGCGACTTCGATGGTCGGAAAGCTTTTTTCGCGAACTTCCATTTCGACGATACGATTATCGAGTTTGCCTTCGCGCAGTTGCGTGCGCAGCTTTTCGCGCGTCCGCTGTTGCTGGTCGTCGCGTCGGCTCGTGTTGGTGTCGGACGTGATTATGGACTCAGTTTCCTCTGCGTTGTCACGATCCGCTTCGGTGAAGTCATAGATGGGCGCGGCGGATTTTGGCGGCGGCAGCAGCAGATCGAGAATTCGCTCTTCGACATTCAATTCCGCTTTGTCGGCGATTTCGTCAATCTTTTCGGCGCGGGTCATGTCGACCGCAATTTCGGTCAAATCGCGGATCATGCTTTCGACATCGCGTCCGACGTAACCGACTTCGGTAAACTTGGAGGCTTCGACTTTAAGAAACGGTGAGTTGGACATCCGCGCCAGGCGACGTGCGATTTCGGTCTTGCCGACGCCGGTCGAGCCGATCATGATAATGTTTTTCGGCATCACGTCGGCGGCCATGTCGGGGTCGAGTTTCTGGCGGCGCACGCGGTTACGCAGAGCGATGGCGACGGCACGCTTCGCGGCGTGTTGGCCGACCACGTGCTTATCGAGTTGCGCGACGATCTGGCGCGGCGTCATCTCATCGAGCCGCGCTTCTTCATCGACTTCGCCTGAAAGATAGATAACCATAAGATAGGAAGGCAACGGAGAGCAGTTTTGAGTTTTCGGTTCTCATCTCAAAACTGAAAACTCAAAATTGAAAACTATTTTAGAGTTCTTCGATGATGATGTTCTGGTTTGTGTAAATGCAAATCTCGCCGGCGACGCGCAGAGCTTCCGCGGCGATTTCGCGTGCGCTCATCTCTGTATTGTCGAGCAGTGCGCGGGCTGCGGCGAGGGCGTAAGAGCCGCCCGACCCGATGGCGAGCGCGCCATTGTCGGGGGCGATCACGTCCCCGTTGCCGGAGAGCAGAAAAGAGACTTTATCGTCCGCGACGATCAGCAAGGCTTCGAGGTGGCGTAGGATTTTGTCAGTTCGCCAATCTTTGCTCAACTCGATGGCGGCGCGTTCGAGGTTGCCGTGATACTGCTCAAGCTTTCCTTCGAAGCGAGTCAGCAGCGAGAAGGCGTCGGCGCTGGCCCCGGCGAATCCGGCGAGGATTTTGTCGTTGTACAGGCGACGCACCTTCCGCGCGCCAGTCTTCATGACGGTATCGCCGAGCGTCACCTGACCGTCGCCGGCCATCGCGACACGTTCATTCCGGCGCACCAACAGGACGGTCGTGCTCCGCATCTTGACGGTGTTTTTGTTCATCTCGGTTAAGTAGAGCACTATAGAAAGGGGCATCGACGTAAGTCAAGTAGCCGGTCTTTGAGGTCAGAGCATGAATCACTGTATATTCGTGCGGTGGCCGCTCAAGAGTTGAGGCGCTCGTGCGTTAGAATGCGAACAGGCCGGGGCGGAAAGGCAAAAGTAAATAAGGTCAAAGGCAAAAGTGCAAGCCACCGAAGAACAGATGCTGGATGCTAGATGCTGGATGTTCGTCAAGGCACGCAGGTGTTGCGGTCAACATCTGACATCCAATTAATCTGACATCTACTTCATGAGATATTTTGGTAACAGATGAAATCAAAAACCCGTCCGTTAATTGGGATCACGATGCGTTATGAGGTGGAGACCGAGCGGTTCTACCTGGCGCGTTTTTACAGCGAAGCAATTGCGGCAGCCGGTGGAGTGCCGCTGCACATCCCTCTAATACCGCGCGCCGAATACATCGCGCAGGTCTCGGATGAACTCGATGGAGTGCTGCTGCCGGGTAGTGCGTCCGATGTCGACCCGCTGCGGTATGGGCGTGAGCCGCACACCAAACTCGGCAGCGTCCATGAACTGAGGGACGAGACGGATATGCTGCTCCTCTCTGAGATAGAGCGGAGGGGCATGCCTCTGCTGGCGATTTGTTTCGGCATGCAGATGCTCAATGTCTGGCGGGGTGGGATGCTGATTCAAGACATCGAAAGTCAGGTGCCCGGTGCGATCAAACACGATCAGGGAACTCCGCGCGGGCGCCGCTCACACCGCGTCAAGTTGTTGCCGGACAGCTTAGTGTCCGACTTGGCCGGTGACGAGACGGCTCTCGTCAACAGTCATCATCATCAAGCGATTGAGATAGTTGGAACGGAGTTGCGCGCGACGGCGTGGACGGCGGACGGTCTGGTTGAAGCCGTCGAGGATACGCGGCGTGACCGTTGGCTGCTCGGCGTGCAATGGCATCCGGAGGTCGATTGGGAAGGAGACCGTTTCTCGACGGAAATTTTCTCGGAGTTCGTTAAAGCCGCCGGACACTTCTCAGAGAATCGCGGGAGCACCGAGAGGGAAAGCGTGCGGGACGTGGAGATGGTTCACGGCGTCCGATAAAATCAACGAGCGACAATTAGCTTTGCCCAAAAAGTCGATTCTGTATGCACATGTAGAGTTCGCTCAGTTTGCCGAGCACAACATCCTGTACGCGTCAGTGACTTTCTTGTGCAAAGCCGCGACAATCAGCTTACTTTACTGGAGCCGAGTCAGTTTATGTTTGAACGTTATACGGAGAAGGCGCGGCGGGTGATCTTCTTCGCGCGCTACGAGGCGAGTCAGTTCGGGGTGCCGGCGATTGAGCCGGAGCACTTGTTGTTGGCACTGATGCGCGAAGACAAGACGTTGACGGCGCGCTTTCTGGTGCGGGCGCAGGCTAATCTCGAAGTGATCCGCAAAGAGGTCGAGGGGCGTGCGCCGTTACGGAAAAAGATTTCAACATCGGTAGAGTTACCGTTGTCGCTGGAGACGAAGCAGGTGTTGGAGTACGCGCACGAAGAGAGTGATCGATTGCAGCACCGGCACATTGGGACGGAGCATCTGTTGTTGGGGTTGCTGCGAGAAGAGCGGTCGATGGCGGCGGGGATATTGTACGAGCGGGGTCTACGCTTGAACGCTGTCAGAGAAGAGGTGGCCCGCGCGATTAGAAACACTCTCCAACAAGGCTCGTCTCAAATTTCTGTTTGGGCTGAGGCGATTAGCGCCTACGGTGAGAGGCTATCATCATTAGCTAAAGTAATGCTTGAACAAACGAACGACGCGGCGGTCGAGAAAGTTAATGTAAAAACCGAAGACATGATGTCTAAACACATGGAGGCCGGAGTATTAAAAGCCGCGCGGTCACAATCTGCGGCGAGCCGTGGCCATCACACCGTTCTGGGCGTTGAGAGGATTTTGGCTGACCGCAGAGCGTCAATAAGTGGCGCACGTGTCGGGCTGGTTTGTAATCCGGCGTCGGTTGATCATTCCCTACAGCATGTCGCTGATCTTTTTAAGGCTCAACATGGAATTAAACTAACCAC
>JALZJL010000070.1 GCA_030859785.1 Acidobacteriota bacterium | reverse complement strand
ATGTAACGGGCACCGGCGGGCGGAGCCCGCCTCTAAACATGGCAATTGGTTTTTGCAAGATGATACTCATCCATCAGTGTCGAGCAGGTGGCACGAGTGAGATTTGATCGCCAGCCACACGGGCGCGCCGTTGACCAGCCGCAATTCTTCGACTGCCTGCCGCGTGACACTTACCGACCACATCACGCCGCACGCGACCCTCACCAGCACATGTCCGCCCCGCTCCTCGATTGACGAAATTTCTCCATGCAGCACATTCCGCGCCGAGGTCGCGCGTGGCTCTTCGGTCGCCAACAGGATGTCGCCTGAGCGCACCGCGACTGTGACGCGCTCGCCGACCTCGTAACGTGCGAGCGGAACATCAACCGAGCATCTTGCTTCGCCCTCGATCAGTGCGACGGTCATCGTCCCGGCGTGCCGTGTGACATTCGTGACGCGGCCTTCAAATATATTCTCGACCGAGGTCAGTCGCGCGACGCTCGAAGCGATTGGCGCGCCGAACACGTCGAGCGGCTCGCCAATCGCCGCCACACGTCCGCGCTCGTAGACGATGATCCGCTCGCCGAGCGCGATGGCCTCTTCGCGGCTGTGCGTTACGTAGATGACCGGCAGCCTAAGTTCGCGATTGATTCGCTTCAGGTCGGAAATAATCGCCAGCTTCGTCGGCTCGTCGAGCGCCGAGAGCGGTTCGTCGAGGAGCAGCATGTTGGGTCGCGCCGCCAGTGCCCGCGCCAGTGCGACCCGTTGTGCCTCGCCGCCGGAGATGTGGCGCGGTCTACGTTCGGCGACGTGTCCGACATTAAAATTCTCCAGCAGCGACATGGCGCGGGCGCGGCGCGTCGACTTCGGCAGGTCAGTCATCGCAAACTCGACGTTGCGGGCGGCGGACAGATGGGGCAGCAGCGCCAGGTTCTGAAACACGAAGCCGGTCCGTCGCTCGCGGATCGGCAGATTAATGCCGCGCGCCGAATCGAACAGCACGCTGTCGTCGACCATCATCAAACCGGCGTCTGGACGGACGAGGCCGGCGATTGATTTAAGCGTCAGGCTCTTGCCGGAACCGGACGCGCCGAACAGAATCGTCACGCCCGCCGGCACCTCGAACTCTACATCGAGCCTGAACCCGCCCGCCGCGTCCCGCGATTTGCGATTCGCGTCCGACGAACTTCCGTCCACCAGCTCGCCTAAACTTTTTTCGATTTTGATCTTCAGCAAAGGTCTTTGCTTACAGCGTTGAAGTTCGTCAACGGGAACCTTGTGCGGTGAGCCGGTTCGTCAGGTACAACAACGTGAACGCGACCGCCGACAGAATCAGCGCCAGGATCAGTGCGTCCGCGTCGCGCCCGACCTGGGTCGCGTCGTAGATTGCGACGGACGCCGTCTGAGTGCGACCGGGAATGTTGCCGGCGACCATCAGCGTCGCGCCGAAATCACCGAGCGAACGCGCGAAGGCGAGCATCGATGCGGCGATGATCCCGCGCGCCGCCAACGGCAGGGTCACGTACAAGAAGACTTGCCACTCGCTTCTGCCGAGCGTGCGGGCCGCGTCTTCGTACTCCGGGTCGACGCTCGCGATGGCTGCGCGGGCGGTCTTGACCATCAGCGGTAATGCGCCGACGGCTGCGGCGATGACTGCCGCCTGCCACGTGAAGACCAGTTGTTCGCCGGTCACCCACTCGATGGCCTGGCCGACCGGGCTGCGGCGGCCAAGCAGCACCAGCAAGTAATAGCCGAGCACCGTCGGAGGCAGCACCAGCGGCAGCGTCACCAACGCATCCACGACCTCTCGGCCAATGAAGCGGCGTCGCGCCAGCACCCACGCCAGCGCGACGCCAACAACTACCACCAACACGGTCGCGATCAACGCCACACGCAACGACAACAGCAGCGGAAACCAATCAATGTTTCTCATTCAGCGACCGAAGATAACACCCACGCCGCCCTGCTTCAATCTACTTCATCACGGAGCTTGCACAAGAAGCATGACTCGGACGACGCGCGAACAGCAACGAGCAACGAGACCAAGCAAACGAGCAACGAGACCAAGCAGCCTTTCCATCATCAGAGTGGTTGGCAGGGTATCGCGCTGACGACTCGAACAAACGCTTCAGTCAAGTTCCTCACTGTGCGGCTCAATCGACGTACAGTAGTTCGTCCCACTGGGTCGTGTAGCGCGGACTACGGTGAGCCGCGCGCGAGCGCCAGGTCTGTTGATAACCCACTGCCGCCGATCTGACTGTGTCTGATCCGAAGCGCGCGTTGACGCCATCCACCGCCTTCATCACGCCGCGCAGTCGATCCCATTTTTCCTGATTCCACAGCCGCACCTGTAGCGTGTCGGTCGGCACCAGCGCCGTGCAGACCACGCCAGCTTTCTTGAACTCGCGGTCTTTGCGATACAACTCTTCGGTCGCGTGTAAAGCAAGCCTCAACAACTCCGGCGTCGCGTCGGATGGGTGCGCCATTTCGACGGTTGTCGAGGCACGATACTGCGGCCCGCGACCATATCGGTCGGTCGCCACGAAGACGGTCAACGCACCCGCCGCCAAGTTCCGCCGGCGAAGCTTTTCCGCCACCCTGGTGGTGAACACGGCGACGGCTTCGCACAACTCGGAGAGCAGCACGACCGGCCCCGGAAACGAACGCGAGACGGCGACGGAGTGGCGCGGCGGCGGACATTCTTCAGGCGCCAGACAGGACGTGCCTTGCAACTCGCGCATGATGCGCATTCCAACGACGCCCATCCGCCGCCGAATCTCGCGCTCGTCCGCGTCGCGTAGCGCGCGGGCTGTGGTGATGTCGTGCCGCCGCAGCCAGTGAGCGTAGGCTGGGCCGATGCCCCACACGTCTGCGACCGCGATGCGTTCGAGCGCAACGTCGATGTACGGCGAGTCGACCAGACTGAGCACGCCGTTCGTCTTCGGCGACTTCTTCGCGTGGCGGTTGGCGATTTTCGCGAGCGTCTTTGAAGCCGCCACGCTGACCGACACCGGCAGGCCCGTCCATTTGCGAACGCGGGCGCGAAGCAACTGCCCTACATCCGTCAGGCGACTCTGCGGGACGTGCGAGAGGTCAATAAAGGCTTCATCAATCGAGTAGATTTCGACATGCGGCGAGAAGTCGTCGAGACATTGCATTACGCGCTGCGACATGTCGCCGTACAGCGCGTAGTTCGACGACCGCACGATGACGGCATGGTGCTGCACCAAATCTTCGATCTGAAACAGCGGAACGCCCATTCGCACGTCAAGCAATTTGGCGGCCTCGGAGCGCGCGATCACGCACCCGTCGTTATTCGACAGCACGATGACCGGGCGACCGACGAGCCGCGCGTCGAAAGTCTGCTCGCACGACACGTAGAACTTATTGCAGTCGATGTGCGCAAAGATGGGTGGCATCAATCGCGTTCGGGTCATCACCGAAGTTTCAGTCTGAATATTTTGAGTGGTTCGAGAGTGGCGGGATTGTAGGCGGGAATCGACGGAGGCGCAAGACTTTTATCATTATCCCGGCGCTCATCCATCTTCGACGGCGAGGCGGGCGATGGTTGCGCCCCAGCCTCCGGCGTCGGGCGGCGCGTCCGCGAAATGTTCGACGAATGACGTGCGTGCGAGCACGGTGCGCACCGTCTCGCGCTGCACGCCGATGCCTTTGCCGTGGATGATGCGCACCACGCGAAAGCCGGCGCGCCGAGCTTCGACGAGGTATTCCGCGACGACCGGTTCGACTTCGCGCGGCGCGATGGCATGAAGGTCGAAGACATCGCGAATCTCCACGCGAACCGGTTCGGGAAACGGATTGAATGGATCCATCTCAGCTTCATCCGCAACGTCGCCATCGCATGTGGTGTCGTTGCAAGAGTCTTTCGGGGAAAGCGTCCCACGCGCGGCGGCGGGCGGCGTGTCGGAGACGAACCATCGGCGGAGCCAGTCGGATAGCCACATCGGAGCCAAACATATCATGGCTGGGTGGAACTGAAGCAACCCGAGGTGCAACGATGACTATGATCTAGTGACATGCGTTATCAATCAAACATTTCATTCGTGTCATTCATGGCTCATCCATTTTAGAGTGCCTTGACACTCGTCAGACACGCGCCGTAAACTCGCGCTCTTTCATCAATCATTAACTGTAGATGTGAGACGTGAAGTGCTGGAGGCTTGGGCCGTTTCCTGCGCCTGACGTCCGACATCTAACATCCGTTTTAAGAGAAAAGGAGCAGAAACGATGGGCAAACGAAATAAGATTACGGTGGTCGGCGCGGGGAACGTCGGCGCGACGTCGGCGCACTGGTTGGCGAGCAAAGAGTTGGGCGATGTGGTGCTGGTTGATATTATGGAAGGCGTGCCGCAGGGGAAAGCGCTCGACCTTGCGCAGGCCGCGCCGATTGAAGGCTACGACGTGCGACTCGTCGGCTCGACAAATAATTACGAGGACGCGAAGGATTCCGATGTCGTCATCATTACCGCCGGCTTGGCGCGTAAGCCGGGCATGAGCCGCGACGACCTGCTGCGGACGAACGCCGAGATCGTTTCAAACGTCGTCGATCAAGTCGTCAAGTACGCGCCGGATTCGATTCTGATCGTCGTCTCGAATCCGCTCGACGCGATGTGCCAGGTCGCCTTCAAGCGCTCCGGGTTCCCGAAGCACCGTGTCATCGGCATGGCCGGCGTGCTCGACTCGGCGCGGATGCGGTGCTTCCTCGCTGAAGCTTTGGATGTCTCGGTGGAAAACGTCACCGCGTTCGTGCTCGGCGGTCATGGCGACACGATGGTGCCGCTCGCGCGCTACTCGACGTGCGCCGGGATTCCCATCACCGAGCTACTGTCGAAGGAACAGATTGACGCTATCGTGAAGCGCACCGCGAGCGGCGGCGCGGAGATCGTCGGCTTGCTGAAGACCGGCTCGGCCTACTACGCGCCATCGGCGGCGGCGGTCGAGATGACGGAAGCAATTCTCAAGAACAAGAAAAAGATTCTGCCGTGCGCCGCCTACCTCGAAGGCGAGTATGGGGTGCAAGGCTTGTACGTCGGCGTGCCGTGCAAACTAGGCGCGCGCGGCCTGGAACAGATCATCGAAATCAACCTGACGACCGAAGAGCGCATCGCCTTACAGAAGAGCGCGGCATCAGTGCAGGAACTCATCGACGTGCTCGGCATTTGAAGCAATAAACCTCTCGCAAAAATCAATTATCCTGTTTAGAGGCGGGCTCCGCCCGCCGTTGCCCGTGACATTCAACCATGCGCCGGCGGGCGTAGCCCACCTCTAGATCGGTTTTCAATTCAGTTTAGGGAATAACCGCAGAACTTGAACCATGCGCGAGCATCAGCTTCGGTGATGGTCGCGAGGGCTTCTTTAATCGCTTGCACCAGTGCGTCGTAAGTTCTGGCTTTGGCGCCGCGCACATAAGTCTTGAGCTTTGACCAGCAGCGCTCAATCGGGT
>JALZJL010000045.1 GCA_030859785.1 Acidobacteriota bacterium | reverse complement strand
ATTCAGGACGGCTCGCGCCCGGGATGTTCGCCGAAGTCATATGGTCTACCAAGCGCTGGCAACCTTCGCTGCTCGTGCCACCTTCCGCGATTGCGACGACGACCGAGCGAACGTTTGTGGTGCGGGTTAGAAACGGCGTCACAGAATGGATTGACGTAAAACGCGGCGTTTCAACGAAGGATTTAGTCGAGGTGTTCGGCGAGCTTGAGGAGAACGATGTTGTTGCTGTGCGCGGCACGGATGAACTACGCGCCGGCACCACTGTTCAAACTAAACAAGCGGCTGCTTCCGCGAGTTAGTGCCACCGGTTTAGAAACCCTGCACGCCACAAACAATCAACGGCGCGGTGAACAGCTAATCTTCTATAATTTCGGGTAATTAGAACTGCTAGACTGCGCTTAGAGATTGTTTTTGATTCTGTAAACTCAACGGCAGTTTTGTTCGGCTGCCATCCAAATTCTTTCTATTACAAACACAGTTCGCAAGGAGATGCTCTGCTATGACACGTCAATCCCTCACCTTTGTTTTCCTCATCCTCGTTCTCGGATCACCATTAGCTACTCATGCGCAAACGCCCCAAGCGACTATCTCCGGCATCATCACCGATACGACCGGCGCGATTGTTCCCGGCGCAACCATTACGGCAATAAACAACGCTACTTCCCAACGTCTCGTCGTGACAACGAACGATGATGGCTTCTACGTAGTTAATGCGCTGCCTATCGGCGAGTATGTGATTGAAGCCGAAAAGTCAGGCTTCAAGAAGTTTGTGCGACAAGGCTTGACGCTCTCGACAGCGACGACCGTCCCGCTCGACATTCAACTTGAGACCGGCGACCTCAGCGAAACCGTTACGGTCACGGGCGAAACTCCGCTGCTGCAAACCCGCACGAGCGATGTCAGTCAAACGATTGAGTCGCGCGCCGTGCAGGAGTTACCGCTTGGCGACCGGCGCACGATGAACTTGATTCAGATGATCGGCGGCGCGGTCTTTACGACCTACCGCGCCGGTGAAAAGCCGAACTTCAGCTTGTCCGGCGGGCGCACCCAGAGTCAGAATTTTTTAATTGACGGCGGCACAGGTCAGAACATGCGACTTGGCATCGGGCAGGTTGACGTTGACCCTCCAGTTGAGACCGTTCAGGAAGTGAAGGTGATCGCCAACAGCTACGCTGCCGAGTACGGCGGTTCAGCGGGCGGCGTCATTATCGCGACGACCAAGTCAGGCACAAACGATCTGCGCGGTTCGCTCTTTGAATATATCCGCAACGATGCGCTTGATGCTGCGAACTTCTTTGCGCCGATTGAGAACGGCAAGAAGCTCAAAGCGCCGATTCGCTACAACGTCTTTGGCGCAACTATAGGTGGTCCAGTGTTGCTGCCGCGCTTCGGCGAAGGCGGACCGGCGGTGTACAACGGGCGCAACCGCACGTTCTTCTTTTTCGCGTATGAAGGCGCACGCCGCAAAGAAGGCGACACGCGCACCTTCACCGTTCCAACGCTTGCTCAGCGACAAGGCGACTTCTCAAACACTTTCGACGCGCAAGGTCGTCTCATTACCATCTATGATCCGGCGACGACGCGGCGAGTCGGGACTACGACGGTGCGCGACCCGTTCCCCGGCAACCGCATCCTGATTGATCGGATTGATCCAGTTGCGCTCCGGCTCCTACAGTTCTATCCGCTCCCGAACCGACAGCTCGACGCTTCCGGCGGGAGCAACTTTCGCGGCAACAGCGCAATTATCCTAAACCGCAGCAACATCACCGCAAAGATCGATCACAACTTCACCGACGCCGACAAAATCAACTTCCGTTATCTCTACAACAGCGACAACAGGGATCGCACGACCGTTTTTCCGGTTCAGGCTGCGGACAATCAAGGCTTTGCCCTGCGCCATCAAAACTACTTTTACGGTTCCTACACGCGCACCATCTCACCGACGATCATCAACGAACTGCGCTACACCTACGCGACACGCATCAACCACGAACAATCTTACGGACTCGGCGAAGACTGGGCTGGTCAACTCGGACTCTCAGGCGTTCCGAGCGGCGCATTCCCAACCTTCGGCGTCTCAAGCCTTGTTCAACTTGGCTCAGCTACTCACGAACGCCGCCAGTTTCCGATAGATCAACATCAAATCGTCAACAACACTTCGATCACGCGCGGGCGACATTCGATCAAGTTTGGCGGCGAGTACCGACCGTCATTTAACTACGAAGTCAACCGTCCATCATTCGCCGGGAACTTCAACTTCAACACGTTCGCCACGGGTCTCCCCGGCAACACTCGCACAGGATTAGGGTTAGCAAGTCTGCTGCTCGGTCTGCCGAACGCCTTAAACATCCGCGAAACCGAAGTGCTCGACCGCTCAAGCGCCTACCTCGCGGCTTTTGTCCAAGACGATTGGACGGTCAACTCCAACTTAACCTTAAACTTCGGTGTGCGCTGGGAAACCGATACGCCGATTACCGACACGAACAACCGCATGAATGGCTTTGACCCGGATGCGATCAATCCTGTTTCCGGCACACGCGGCGTTGTCCGCTTTGCCGGTGTTGATGGCTATCCTGAGCAGCCTTACCGCACTGATTGGAACAACTTCGGTCCGCGCATCGGCTTTGCGTATCGGCCTTTTGGGAACGGACAAACAGTCGTGCGCGGTGGCTTCGGTATCTTCTACGCGCACCCGTTCGATCATGGCGCACCGAGTTCAGCGGCGCTTGGCTTTGAAAGCTCAACTAATCTCAACTCACCGGATAACGGTATCACCGCGCCGTTTGTTTTACGTGACGGTGTTCCAAATGTCAGTCCGAACGTCGTTGTCAGAGACGCTAGCTTTGGCGCGGTTCGCATTGGTCAGGCAACGACGACCGCCGTCACGTTTTTTGAACGCGACCGTGCAACCGGATATTCACAGCAATTTAACCTTGGCATCCAGCATGAGTTTCCCGGCGCCGTCCTGATCGAAGCCAGCTACATCGGCAACCTCTCGCGCAAGTTGCCAAGTCAGAGCATCTCGCTCAACCAGATTGCTCCCGAGCGAGTTAACTCGATTAACCAAGCGCAAACCAATCGTCCTTACGCGCAATTTACGAATGTCACGCTGCTCTTTCCGACCTTCGGCATCTCGAACTACCACGCTGGTGTGCTGCGTCTTGAAAAGCGATTCTCCTACGGCTTTAACTTGCTCTCGACTTACACATGGTCGAAATTCTTGAGCAACACCGACGATGGCGGCGCAACGCTCGGCGATTCCGACGTGTACTCGGACTATTACAACCGGCAACTCGACTATGGACCTTCGGGTAACGACATCCGTCATCGTTTCACCATCAGTTCGGTGTACGAATTGCCGATAGGTCAAGGCAAACGGTTTCTCTCTAACAACGTTGCCGGACGGATTCTTGGCGGCTTCACGATTGGTGTGCTCGGCACGGTGCAAACCGGTCCACCATTCACCGTCACGACGCAAGTCAACAACGCCTTCGCCTTCTCAACCGGCGGGCAGCGCGCTAATACGGTTGGCGACCCGACGCTTCCCGCAGACGAGCGCACAGTCGAACGCTGGTTCAACACTGCCGCCTTTGCTCAACCCGCTCCCGGAACTTTCGGCACGAGCAGCAAGGGCATCGGGCGCGGCGCTGGCATTATCAACTTCGATTTGTCGCTGTTGAGAAACTTTGCATTCAGTGAGTCGCGCCGGTTGCAGCTTCGTGCCGAAGCCCTAAACGCCTTCAACCATCCGAACTTTTTTCTACCCGGCAACACTTTTGGCGCGCCCGGCTTCGGCGTCATCAACGATGCGCGCGAAGGTCGCCGGTTGCAACTCGGCATTCGCTTCTTGTTTTGAGAAGTCTGCTGCACGCCTCAAGGGGCGTCGCCGCTCAAGCCAGACGAGCGTGCAGAATGTTCCGACGATCAGCGCGGCGCTCAACCATATGGGTATTGTTTTCGATCAATGTGCGGCGATTTGACTTGTCGATGGCCGTAACAGCCGAGATCGGTGTTGAGCGCGTCGACCGTGATGAACAGCACGTTGGGCTTATCCGGTTTCTTTACCTGTACTCCGGCGGACGATGATCGGGTCGGCGGAACAACTACTACGCTGGAGACCGTCGCCAGCAGCGTCTGCGCCTTCAGCAGCGCGACCCGCCCGCAGATCAGGATCAATGCGGTGAAACCGTAAGTCGTGAACTCAGTCTCGTTGATATATCTCTTGATAACCTTCTTCAGTCGAGCGAGCAGAGCAGTTCGCTTCTCGAGTACGCGGCAAATCCTCCAGTTTGCTGTGCGTTCGTTGGAAGAACACTGTGCCCTAACTGACGGTTGAACTTGACCACCCAGGGATCGCCAGTTGCTTCCATCATCCGCCGCAAGCGTGCCGTCAATTCGCCGAAGACCTGCCGATACTCCTTCCGTCCGACCACGTTCAACAACTCACGCGGGTCTTTCTCCAAGTCGTAGAGTTCGTACTCGGGTCGATGCAGAAAGGCTTTCACCGCTAGTCGCCCCATCATCGCGGCGCGGCGTTTGATGATCCCTTGCCACGATGGCGACTCGTACAAATCCCTGGCAAGCGGGTAAGTGACGCCCGCTTCGAGGTTCCAGATCAACTTGTACCTTCGCGTGCGGACGGCGCGCATCGGGTAGTACATCGTCACCTCGTGCATTGTGTGCGAAGCGAAGACAGCATCGCGGCTTGCGTCGTCTGTTTGATTCAGGATCGGCAGGAACGAGCGTCCCGGCAGATTATCGTTCAACTGCACACCCGCCCAATCAAGAATCGTCGGCGTGATGTCCGCCCAACTGACCATCGCGTTGTTGACCTTGCCCGCCTGCGACAGCCCCGGCGCGCGCACGACAAGCGGCAAATGAATGCCTGCGTCGTAGAGCGTCGTCTTCGCGCCGGGAAATGGGATCCCGTTATCGCTCAGGTAGATCACCAGCGTCTCGTCCTGTTTGCCGCTCCCATTTAGGGCCTTGAGCAACAGTCCGATGCTTTGATCGAGACGGCTGACTGCCTGGTAGTAATCAGCCAGCTCACGCCGCACTTCCGGCGCATCAGGCAGGTGATACGGCACGCGGACTTGCTGCGGTTGGTAAGCGACTTTGTTGATGCCAGGGTAATCAACTTCATTCGCAAAGCCGGTCGGCGTGCGGTGCGGGTCGCTGAAGCCGACGACGAGGAAGAACGGGCGGTCGTCCGGCGTGCTCATAAACCGCTGGGCGATCTCTGCCATCTGTGTCCCGCCGCGATTACCTTGCAGGCTGACTTTCCGGTGATCTTCCTGCAAGTTGTTCAGCTCGAATGAATCACCTTCGACCGTCATCTCATCGAACGGGTAGACCTCGGTGGGCGCGACGTGGAACTTGCCGACGTAGCCGGTGCGGTAGCCGCTCTCCTTCAAGCGGCGCGGCAGGCTATAAACCTGATTAAAAGTCGACTGGTGATGAAAGTCGTGCGCGAGTCCGTACATCCCGTTCGTGTGCTGATGCAAGCCGGTGAGGATGACCGCACGGCTAGGGCTGCACGAAGCGACGGTGGCAAAGGCGTTTGTGAAGCGCACCCCTTCTGCGGCCAGATGGTCAAGGTGCGGCGTCTTGATGACCGGGTTGCCATAGCAACCAGCCATCTCGCGCCCTTGATCGTCTGAAATAACAAGCAGCACGTTGCGGCGGTGGTTCTTCGAAGACTGCGCCGCTGTTTGTATGTTGAGTAACAAACTGATTGCTGCACAGATGACGAGCAAGAAAAATGTGTTAGTTCTCTTCATTTGCGACGATCTTTCGGATAGAGCTTTGCCATCGAGATTTGTTCGACAACGCTTTCAACAACGACGGCCGCTGCTGAAGAATCCGGCGACTGAGTTTTACAACCCGCGCCCACTAACAACCGCAGCAGCAACAGCGCACGGCTCAAACCTGAGCTTGTGTTTCTAAGATACCTGGGATACCTGGAATTCATGTGGTTCATGCCCATCCTTACCAAGGATGAAAATTCGACTGTGGAGTTGCCAAATAAATCGCTCGTCCGCGACGGTCGTTCCCCGTACATCGCCCACCAATTAAGCTTGAAGCGGCGCGACCGCAGCGACGCAATCCTGATCTCTACTTCAGCGTCGGCATTCCCTTCAAGTAACCAAGCGAAACCAAAAATTCATCTGTCGTGCGCAACGTCAAGCGATAATCCTGTCCATCGCCGCGCCCGTAATTGAAAAACCCATGCGCGCGACCTTCATACGGCATCAGCTCGCAACGGTTGCCCTGCATCTTCATCACCGCGCAAAAATCCTCTGCCTGTTTGAAGGGAACAGTCGTGTCCGCCGTGCCGTGGAAGATGATCGCGGGCGGCGCGCCTTTGCGGACGTGATGGAGCGGCGAGATTTCCAACACACGCGCGCCGAATTTTTCGCGCAGGCGCGGGGTGCCGAGGTCGAGCGCCGGATTGAACAGCGCCAGCGCATTCGGCACGGAGCTGATCCTCAGGTCTTCGTCTTTTTCATCAAGCCCTTGCACCAGCGCCATCGCAGCGGCCAGATGCCCGCCCGCGCTCCCTCCGCTGGCGGCGATGCGGTTGGCGTCGATGCCGAGATCAGTAGCGTGCGCGCGCATCCAGCGGATCGCGGATTTAGCGTCAGCGACGCATTCGAGGGGCGTGACGCCGTGCCGTGATTTGACGCGGTAGTCCGCGACGACCGCGACCATCCCGCGCGCGGCGAGGTATTCGCTGTGCTTGACGAATTGAATAACCGAGCCATTTGTCCAGCCGCCGCCGAAGAAGAAGACTATCGCGGGCAGCTTCTCGGTCTTCGCAACCTTTGGCGGGTGAAAGACGTGCAGGTAGAGCTTTACCTGGCCGATGGTTTTGTAGACGCGGGAATCGGCGCCCGGCAGTGAAATTGGATTGGTGACGGCGGACTGTTGCTGCGTTTGCGCGACCGTAGCAGACAAGACCGTAGTTTGTCCGCTGGCAGAATTCAGGTTTGTTGATGCTGCTACCGCACAGATGGTCAGGAGGCAAAAAGAAATTGCGATTCGTTTCATGTTTTTCACTTGTTCGCAAGGCTTCGTCCCCGATGGCACGTGGTTCTAACCAGAACCGCGATAGCGCCAGAAGCTGTCGCGCATGTTACCTAGCAGGTTCTGTTGCAATAATAGGCTCTCGCCTTTAATCTGTCATCCTGAGTCCCCCATCAACTCGTTCGAGGTCTGTTCATGAAGCGCTCGGCATCCCCAGGCAAATATCAGACAACAAATATTTGCAATGTCGCTTGGACGAGTGGTGCTACCGCTGTTCGCTTTATTTCGAATGAAGACGACGCGCAACCGCGAGGCGTTGCCGAACATGACACGGTGGTTGAAGCTTTGCTCACAGAAAGCTCTAAGAATCACGGGAGCCGTTCATCACGAAGCTGGATGCGTTTAAGTGAACGGGAAGCTTACTGACTCACCTTACGCAGTCTGTTGTGAAGATTTTTGAAATCCTGCTAACTGGTTGGCCTTGTGATGTTTGGCAACTCTTTGTTGTTTTCAATGAGTTTTTTGTCAGGCAGATTCAGGCAATCAATTCTTCACGAAACCGCAATTACTTGTAGTTGCTAAATGTTCGAGCGGGTTTCGCCCGCCCAATCGCGTAAGGTGAGTACTGAAGAGAACTCTCCGGTGGTCGCAGAGTCTTTAGGTATTGCCGCAATTTACAAGGAGATGCGATGCAACTCAAATGTTGTGTCAGCTTGCTACTGTTGTATGTGCTGCTGCTGTGTCCGCTCGTTTTGTGGCAAGACGCGGCGCACGGCAAAGTCGTTCCATCATCGCAACCGAACCAAGCAAGACGACCGAACATTATCCTGATTCTCGCCGACGATCTTGGCTGGGGCGATGTGAGTTTCAACGGGCGCACCGAATGGCGGACGCCACACATTGACCGTTTAGCAGCTCAAGGAACCATCTTCCGCCGGTGGTACACAGCGGGTGTCGTCTGCGCGCCAAGTCGCGCGGCGTTAATGACCGGCAAATATACGATCCATAACGGCGTCAGCGGCAACTCTGCCGATCTGCCCGGGGAAGAGACGACGATTGCCGAAGCATTAAAGCCGCTCGGTTACGCGACCGGGCTGTTCGGCAAATGGCATCGCGGCGGGCGCAGACGACCGGGCGAAACGTCTGCCGTGCATCCGCTAGATCAAGGCTTTGACGAGTTTTACGGCTACATCGATGCAGGCAAAGCGTGGGATAAGTTTCCGAAGGAACTCTACGCCGGACGCAAGCTGAAGCCGGTCAGCGGTCACGCCGATACTTTGTTTACCGACCAAGCGATTAACTTTATCAAGCGGCATCAAGATCGACCATTCTTTTTGTATCAAGCTTACGTCGCGCCGCACTTGCGGATTGAAGCCCCGGCAGAAGACATCGCCGAACACGTTGGCAAGTTCAAAGAGCGTGACCCGAAACGCCCGCTCTATGCGACGTATGCAGCGCAGATCACGCGGATGGACAAAGAGGTCGGTCGGCTGATGAAAGTTTTAGATCAACTTCGTCTGGCTGATAATACGCTCGTCGTATTCACGAGCGATCATGGCGCGACTTTTGAACCGCTTAACGAAGGCACGTCCGCTTACCTCGACAGCAACAAGCCGTTTCGCGGACAGAAGCGCACGCTCTGGGAAGGTGGCATTCGCGTGCCAGCCGCCGTGCGGTTCCCGGGTCGTGTTCCCGCCGGTAAAATATCAAGCAATATTATCGGGATGATTGATGTGATGCCGACGTTTCTTGCGGCAGCAGGTGGCAAGCTTGATCCGGCATGGAAAGTCGATGGCGTCAACATGCTGCCAGCCCTAAGTGGCACGGAGCGAGCGCGGGAGCGGACGCTCTTCTGGGAATGGCGCGATGAGGGGTCATTTCTGCTTGCCGCTATGCGCGGCGACATAAAGTTGGTCGTAACGGATCGAGAGTTACTCAGTGGCGACAGTGATCTTGATCCAAGATTAGCAAAGGTGGTGATCCGGCAACCGGAGTTGTACAACGTCGAAATTGATCCGGCAGAGCGTCGGTCCATCGTATATGAGCATCAACTGTTAGCTAAACAACTTAAAAAGGAGTTGACAGAGTGGTTGGCGACGGAGACTGTTGCTTCAAAGCAAGGACGCGGTGAAGAAGTCTCAACGCTGAAACAAGAATAATCCCTTGCATGTGAAAGCAATTAACCAAGCTGAGGAGCAACAACGTCGTCCCAGAATTTCTCGCATCCTGAAGTGTCACTAATCTACGAGAAGTGAAGAAAGCGGTGTCAATGTCAAACAACTATCGGCTCACAAGTCGGAGACTACAGGTAAGTTGTTGTGTGAACGCAAAGATATACAAATCTGTTTCAAGACGTCTCGCAGCGTTAGCGCTGTTGGTGTCTCTCATGGTCGCGTTGCCAAGCTTAGTGTCTGTCAACGCTATCGAGCAACAAAGTCAATCTGCGCGCCGACCGCCGAACATCGTTTTGATTCTTGCCGATGATCTCGGCTGGACGGATCTCGCCTGCACCGGATCGAAGTATTACGAGACGCCGAACATCGACCGACTCGCTCAGCAAGGCATGAGACTGACGAGCGGCTACACCGCCGCGCCCAATTGCGCACCCACACGAGCCGCGTTGATGAGCGGTCAATACGGTCCACGCACGGGCGTCTACACTGTCAACAACCTCGACCGTGGTCCAGAGAATTACCGCAAGCTTCAACCGCCCTCAAACAACACCAATCTGCCGACAAACAAGATCACGATGGCTCAGCGGTTGAAAGAAGCCGGATACGCGACAGCGATGTTCGGCAAGTGGCACCTCGGCAATGGACCTAAATTCCACCCGAAGAGTCGTGGCTTTGACGAAGCGATTGTCTCGATGAACAAGCATTTCAACTTCGACACCAACCCGCCGAGTCCAACCAAACCCGGCGAGTATTTGGCTGACTTCCTGACAGATCGAGGCATTGATTTCATCGAGCGGCACAAAGACAGTCCGTTCTTTCTCTACCTGCCGCACTTCGCTGTCCACGTTCCGCACGAAGCCAAGCCTGAACTGGTTGCCAAGTACATAAACAAGCAACCGGTCGGCGGACACTACGATCCGGTTTACGCCGCCATGATCGAGAGCCTTGATGTGAGCGTCGGACGGATCATGCGGAAACTTGCCGATCTGGGACTCTCTGAGAACACATTGCTCGTCTTCTCATCAGATAACGGCGGCGTCGGCGGTTACCGCGCGGCAGGCGTCAATGCTAAGGACAATACCAACAACGCTCCGCTCAGAGGCGGCAAAGGAATGCTCTACGAAGGCGGCGTGCGCGTGCCGATGATTATGCGCTGGACTGGCGTGATCAAACCAGGCGCGGTCACCGACGAGCCGATCATCAGCGTAGACTTCTACCCGACGTTTCTGGAACTCGCAGGCGCAAAGACCGACCCAAACTACATGCTCGACGGCACGAGCTTCGTACCGCTGCTGAAATCGAGCGGGAAGACGAAGCTTAACCGCGAAGCGATCTACTGGCACTTTCCCGGCTATTTGGAAGCAGGCGGAGGAGGTAGAACAAGTGGGAACGTCAGTTGGCGCGCTACGCCGTCGGGTGCGATTCGCGCGGGCGATTACAAGCTAATCGAGTTCTTCGAGGACAATCACGTTGAGCTTTACAACCTGACTGCTGATATCGGTCAGAAAAACAATCTAACCGACAAGATGCCGGACAAAGCGCGTCAGTTGCGCGCGAAGCTAGCCGCCTGGCGGCACTCAATCAAAGCTCCGGTTCCGGGTTTGAATCCGAATTACGATCCCACCAAACCGCCGCAAAAGATCAAGCCTAACCGGGCGGAGGAGAAGGATAAGAACGACACTGAAGAGTAATGAAGTCTTCCGAAAAACTAATAAAGTTGATTCTGTGCTTATGCCTCGTTTGGTTGATATGCACAGCGCTGGCTAGCGTGGTCCAGGCGCAAACGCAACGCAAGCCAAACGTGCTGTTTATTATGGGCGATGACCATGCGCCCTACGTGATGGGTGCCTACGGTAATCAGCTTGCGCGAACGCCCAATCTCGATTGGCTCGCAGCGGGCGGCGTGCGCTTCAATCATGCCTATCCCAACTCGCCGGTCTGCACGCCTTCGCGCCAATCGTTAATTACCGGCAAACTGCCTCACGCCGCTGGTGTAACGTTGCTGCGGACTCCCCTTGCGGAACACCAACTGACGATTGCGGAACACTTAAAGCAATTCGGCTATCGCACAGGAGCCGTCGGCAAGATGCACTTCAACAGCAAGCTGAAGCACGGCTTCGATTACCGCATTGATCTGCCAGAGTACCAGCGCTGGCTCAAAGAGCGTCCAACGCGAGCCGTGCCCGCCCAGATGCGTGTGAAGCAGCCACAGTTCCGCCCTTTCGTGGATTCGGCGCGCGTCTGGCTGAATGGTGATTATCTGCCAGCCGGTCGGCACGATGAGGAGATGGCGGGGACGTTCTTGGCGCGCAGGGCGATTGAATTTCTCGAACAAAAAAGCGAACAGCCTTTCTGCCTCTGGGTCAGCTTCTACGAACCGCACTCGCCGTTTGACTTTCCCATCGAGTACGCGGGGTTATTTGACCCAAAACAGATGCCAGTAGGAAATATCGGGCGGGAAGATGGCAAACAAATTCCCAAAGTCTTCAACGATTTGAGCTATGAAGAAAAGCAGAAAATCGTTGCGTCCTACTACACGTCAGTCGCTTTCCTCGACAAAAACGTTGGACTGGTGTTCGATGCCGTGAAGCGGCTGAATCTGGAAAACAAAACGTTGATTATTTACGTTGGTGATCACGGCTACAACTTAGGACATCACGGGCGCTTTGAGAAACACACATTCTGGGAAACTGCCGTTCGCGCTCCGCTGCTTATCTCATATCCGCAACGCTTCGTGCGCGGGAAGGTCGTCAACGCTTTGGTCGAGTTCGTTGATTTGATGCCGACGATCCTTGATGTCTGCGGCGTCAGCCATCCCGAAGAGTTGCAGGGGCAGAGCCTCGTGCCACTGCTCAGGGGTAAAACGAAGCGTGGGCGCGAATACGTTTTCAGCGAATACCTCTTCGGCTGGGAAGAAGCGATGATTCGCACCCGTAGGTGGAAACTCATCTACACCAAGGGCAACATGAACCGGACTGATGGTTATGAGACGGCCTATCCGAAGTCGGGCAAGTCGAAGCGGTTGTACGATGTGGTGAAAGACCCTGACGAGATGACGAATCTTGCCGGCCGTCCGGCGTACCAAAAGATCGTGCGTGAGTTACAGAAGAAATTGTATGAGCGGCTTGTCAGCACGCAACCAAAAGGTCAGCGGGTGCCGCAAGGTTTGTCGCAGGAAGAAGTGATTGATCGGCTGCTGCGGCCGGCAGAGGGAGTGCAGCCGAGCGGGACGCAGTAACGCACGTTCACCTAAGAGCAAAGGAGAA
This sequence comes from Acidobacteriota bacterium, assembly GCA_030859785.1. Classification (GTDB taxonomy): domain Bacteria; phylum Acidobacteriota; class Blastocatellia; order Pyrinomonadales; family Pyrinomonadaceae; genus JACDEG01. Next base: position 5,209 of record JALZJL010000045.1, on the reverse strand, counting down.
GAAGGAATGCCTCCACGTTTTAATGTGGAGCTACCCAATGAGCTAACACTGCCCATCAAACTTCTCATCCACAAAACAGCAAATTTGAACAGAACGAGCCGCACGCCTGATGCGGTAGCAATTATTAGAGAGAAAATAAATGCCAGAGACGTACGAGTGACAGCAATGATCTGCCAGTCACAACGGTCACCTGCCAGGTGGCTAAGTGCTCCCATCGAAGCAAATGCAAACGCCCCCCAGCATCGAGAGGTAGGCTTCAGCCGAAACAGTTTCCTCGACGTACAACTTTGACTCGTTTTGGAACTTCTCCCGGTTGACATCTGATTTCATCTTGGACGAACAAAGCTAGAGGCTTCGGTGAACCTGTGAACTATTATGGATGGTCAGCAGATGAAAAACACATCAAACGATTGTGTCAGGTTCACGAGCTAAACCTACTTATTGCGCTCGGGTGTCGCTAAAGCCGCGTCGGAACAGTTTCTGGCGAAGAGGAACTGCCGAACGTCGTTGCTCACCGCTTCGCCGGCACCGTCGATTTCCCGTTCAAGCGCAGCAATCGCTTCATCTTCGTCACGACTCCCGCGTACCTCGGGTTACTCGCGAAATTGGAAAACTCATGCGGGTCGCTTGTGTGGTCGTAAAGCTCGACGCCTTCTTTACCTTCGCCCCACTCCGTGTAGCGCCACCGTTCGGTGCGCACCGACTTACCCAGAATGTTTTTATGATGCACCATCGTATAGGCCGGCTTCTCCCAGGCGGCGCGCGGCTGCTTCAGGAGCGGCACGAGGCTTCGGCCTTCCAAAGCTTCTGGTCGCGGCAAGCCGCACAGCTCGGCTAGCGTGGGGTAGATGTCTAACAACTCCACCGTCCGCCCGGAAGCTTTGTCGCCGCTCAAGTTTGGCGCGGCGATGACGAGCGGCACCCTGGCTGACTGCTCGAAGAGCGTCAGCTTCGCCCACAGCCCGCCGTGGTCGCCGAGGTGAAACCCGTGATCGCTGAAGACGACGATGACCGTGTTCTCCCACAGCCTCAGCCGATCCATCGTCCGCAGCAACACGCCCGCCTGTGCGTCCATGAAGGAAACGCAGGCTTGATAAGCGGCGACCGCTTCCGACCGCGACCGGGGCGGCGGGCTGCCCGTTAGTTCCGTCATCAGCGCGAGTTCCGGGATCTCTCGCATGGCTGGCTCTGAGGGCAGAACGATCTTGTCGGGCGGGTACAAGTCGAAGTATTTCCGCGGCGCGGTCCAGGGGAGGTGCGGCTTGCGGAAACCCGCGGCGAGGAAGAACGGCTTACCTTCCTTAACCGAACGCTCCATCAACTCGGCGACCCGTCCGGCCACGATCCCGTCGCCGGTCGACTCATCCGGGCCGTCGAGCGCCGTCCACTCGGGGCTGCGTTGATCGCTCGTGCGCTCGTAACGCCTGCGCGCGGCTGCTAGTTCCTGCGTGTCTTGGCTCTTCCCCTCATCGGAGACGTCCCACGAAGCCGCATCATCCCGCCCGTCGTGGAAGATCTTGCCGACTCGCGCCGTGAAGTAGCCATGCCCGCGGAAGAGTTGCGGCAGGAACACAGCGTTCGGCAGCTTATGACGCGGCGAAGTCTGCAGATCGAAGATGCCGGTCGTCTCGGGACGCAATCCGCTCAGGAACGAAGCGCGCGACGGATTACAAAGCGGGTACTGCGAGTAGGCACGGTCGAACTTGATTCCGCGGGCGGCAATCCGGTCGATGTTCGGCGACTTAACCTGGCCGTGTCCGTAACAACCGAGCATGTTGTTCAAGTCATCGATGCTGATCAAAAGAACATTATGTTTGCCGCTCGGGGTTTGGGCGTTGACTGATGATGCGCCCACAAGAAGGAGGCTAGCGCAGATGATACAAGCGAAACAAAATGAAAGCTTCATGTCGATTTCTGATTTCATGTGCCCCATGCATTTTATAGCAAAGCTCACTGAAACATCGCGTTAAGCGGAGCGGAATCAAAAGGAGAAGGTATAGCCTTCAAGAAAAAGAATTAGCCACAAATGAACACGAATGGAAGACACGCAGAACTGAAAGCGCCGTAATATTAGCAGATAAGTGAGCGTTGTTTTTTCATTCGTGCATATTTGTGTCAATTCGTGGCTAGATTTTTCTTGAAGTCTACAGTAGTTCATAATAGCCACAAAAAAGGACGAAAAGCCACAATGATTAGGCATCGCCGCAAGGAACATAACCGGGCAGTTTCATGTTTAGCGCTTCTTTGTGGCGACATCCTTCCGTGATCTGAATAATTACAGGAGAAGAGACATCTTGCAAAAGTCGATTGGTTAATGTGACAAGTAGCTCGAAGAAGCAAATAAGTTTGGTACAACAGACATTCTAAGAAAGGAACTGACAAGGTGATTAAGAATAAACTTTCGCGAGCATGCAGCATCCGTATCGCTGCCTTTACCGTTGCTGTTCTCAGCTTCGTTTCCGTCCCTCCATTGTGCGCCGCGGCGAGGCCCGGCAGCCAGTTGAACTTCATCTTTGTCCTCGTTGATGACCTCGGGTGGACTGACCTCGGTTGCTATGGGAGTCGCTTCTATGAGACGCCGAACATTGATCGCCTGGCGAGTCGCGGCATGAAGTTTACACAAGCCTACTCAGCCTGCACGGTCTGCTCGCCGTCACGCGCGAGCATCCTGACGGGTCAGTACCCGGCGCGTTTGCACTTAACCGATTTCATCGCTGGACATCAATACCCGTGGGCGAAGCTGCGGGTTCCTGACTGGACTAAGTACCTGCCGCTTGAACACCGAACAATCGCCGAAGCCCTTAAGACCCGGGGGTACGCGACGGCCAGCATCGGCAAGTGGCACTTAGGCAGCGAAGGGTATGACCCACTGAAGCAGGGCTTCGACCTCAACCTTGCGGGAACCAATAGGGGACAGCCGCCGAGTTATTTTGCGCCGTACCGCATCCCGACGCTCGAAGACGGGCCGGCGGGCGAGTATCTGACCGACCGCGAGGCGGGCGAAGCCCTGAAGTTTATCGAAGCTAACAGAAACAAACCATTCCTTCTGTATCTACCGCACCACGCCGTGCATACGCCGATCCAAGCCAAAAAGGAGGTAACGGAACGCTACCGCCGGAAGATTAAAGCAGACGTCGCGCAGCAGAACCCGGCTTACGCGGCACTGATCGAGAGCGTCGATGAATCGATCGGGCGAGTGATGCAGAAACTAGCAGAGCTGAAGATCGACGAGCGCACCGTGATCATCTTCACCTCCGACAATGGCGGCCTCTTGCCCGTCACCTCGAACGTGCCGCTACGCGCGGGCAAAGGCTCGGCCTACGAAGGTGGCGTCCGCGTGCCCGCGATCGTGCTCTGGCCGGGTGTCATCCGCCCGGGTAGCACCAGCGATGTTCCGATCATCGGCGCAGACTTTTACCCGACGATTCTCGAGATGGCTAAAGTTAAGTTATACCGAAATCAAGTTGTTGATGGCACAAGCATTGTTGGCGTGCTGAAAGGCGCACGCAGTTCGAAGCGCGACGCGCTCTACTGGCATTACCCGCACTACCATCATGGAAGCGCGAAGCCCTACAGCGCGATCAGGCAGGGCGATCTTAAGCTGATTGAGTTTTACGAAGATAATCACGTGGAACTGTATAACATCCGCAATGACATCGGCGAGAAGGAAGACTTGGCGCAGAAGATGCCACAGAAGCGGGATGAACTTAAACTCAAGTTGCACGCCTGGCGGCAAGCGGTCAAAGCGCAGATGCCGACTCCGAACCCTGACCATGATCCTGCCAAAGCTGACGTTTCGGGGAGTCGTGCACTTGAGTTGCAACGAAAGAAGTAGAAGCGACGGAAGAGATGTTAGAGGGACACTACCCTGCTTTGCAGCACCACAGATTTCCAACCGGAGCGCAACATTTGCTTCAGTTCCGCCGCAACCTGCGCGTGCTTCGGATCACGCGCGAGTTTCGTAAACTCACGCGGGTCGCTTGTGTGGTCGTAGAGTTCGACGCCTTCTTTACCTTCGTCCTACTCTGTATAACGCCAACGCTCTGTGCGCAAGGACCGCCCCATGATGCCGCCTTCCCCGCTGCGACAATTTAACTTCCGTGAAAGCGGCGCGCTTCCACGCTTGGTTCGGATTGTCGAGCAACGCGGCAAAGCTCACGCCCTCTGAATCTCGCGGTGATACGGACGACAAGCCGCACAGTTCCGCGAGTGTTGGATACATATCGACGAACTCGACGAGACTAGATGACGAGCGACCGACCTGCTTTCCCGGCGCGACCACAATCATCGGTGCGCGGGCCGATTCCTCAAACAGACTGTGTTTGCGCCACAGCCCGTGTTCGCCCAAGTGCCAACCGTGATCGCCGAAGAAGACGACGATGGTGCTGTCCGCGAGTTTCGAACGGTCGAGCGCGTCGAGAACTTTGCAGACCTGTGCATCGACGAAACTGATTGAAGCATAGTTAAGCCCGAATCGCTTTTTTTACTCAATCTCTCTTTTTATTGCAACTTGGCATGATTCGCATATTAACCTAAATCGAAGCTCACAAGATTGGACGCAAGCCACGCCGGAGATTGTTTATTCCGTTGTTGGGTGGTTCGATTTAGCGTTGCCGTTGAGGCTGACTCGGCGCGTTTTTACTTTTGAGGTAAACGACCAAATCCTGCTTGTAGGGCATCGTCAGCGATTGTGTACCGTCTTTGACTTCGGCGAGCGCAACGTCTTCGCCCGTGCGCGGGTCGAAGCGTCTGGCCGTGCTCGTGCGTGCAATATGTTTAAAGGCATGCCTTCGGTGTTTTGAAAAGTTTGGGTAATGACAAGCGCTTTACTGTGGAGCTACCCGTTGATTCTGGGGCGCGTTGCGTTACCGCGCACACTGACGTGCCCCATGTGTTTGCCGGTCATCAGCACGGCGCGCGACACCGCACAGACGGTCAAACCGGCATACATCTGCGTGAAGCGCATGCCTCCTCGCGCCATGCGATCCAGGTTCGGCGTTTGAATCAGCTTCTACCCGTAGCGACCCAAATCGCCGTAACCGAGATCATCGGCCAAGATGTAAATCACGTTGGGCTTTGGCGCGACCTAAATCAGTCCACATGAGATTGGCACAGACAAGGACTTTCTGATACATCGGTTGTTGCTCAGCAACTCAATGTATTGTGGAGGTCCCGATCCGTGCCTGGTGCGACCATACTCGATCTTTCT
>JALZJL010000043.1 GCA_030859785.1 Acidobacteriota bacterium | reverse complement strand
GCACGGTCAAATAAGGCCGCTTCTAAGCCGTCGGCTAAATAACGCCGCTTGACGTTAAAGACAGTCTGCAAAGAGACTTGGAAGGTGTTGGCAATCATCTCCGGGTGTTCGCCACGATGGAGGAGATCAAGGATGCGGGCACGAGTTTGCGTTCTGGCGGCAGTCGTGCCGCGTTTGCTGATAGTTGTCAAAGAGCGCAGATCGGTTTTGCGTAATTTGATTGGTTGTGCTGTTCTTGGCATCTCCAAAGGGTACGACAAGAGAGCACATTTATCAATTAACTTAAATTACGGTGTAATTAGGCCTCTTGCAAAAGTAAAAAAATCCGTTTTGTTTAGAGGCAGGCACCGCCCGCCAGTGCATGGTTAAGTGTCACGGGCAACGGCGGGCGCAAGCAAGCCTCTAAACGCGGCAATTGATTTTTGCAAGAGGTCTATTGAACGCCGGCGCGTATTTTCGGCAAAGCGAAGCGGACAGTCGATTGATTGAGAAGGAACAGTTGTCGCCATGATTCATCGTCCTCAGAGTTTTAAGATCGCCGAAAAGCGATTTCGCTGGGCGACATCCCGTCTCAAGTTGCAGGTGCGATTCGGTCTCCTGCTGCTCGTCATCCCGCTGCTGCCTCAGGGGACGCTCTACAGCCAGCAACCGTCCGCCCCGGAGGTGCAGGCTGCGATGAAGAAAGCAACGCAGTTCATGTTGGGAAAAATTGCTTATCGCGGTGGCTACGTCTGGTCGGTTTCGGAGGACTTCAGCCGTCGGGATGGAGAAGTGCCCGCGCGCGGCACGCAGATTTGGATTCAGGGTGGCACCCCCGATGTCGCCAACGCCTACCTCGACGCTTACGAAGCAACGCGCGACCCGCTCTTCCTCGAAGCGGCGCGCCAGGCCGCCGACGCTTTAATCTACGGCCAACGTCCCGAAGGCGGCTGGCACTACTTCATCGACTTTGATCCGAAGGGCATCGAAGAGTGGTACAAAAAAGAGGCCTCGCGCTTCAAATGGGGCTATGAAGAATATCGTCATTACTACGGCAACGCCACCTTCGATGATGGCAACAGCGCCCTCGCCGCGCGCTTCCTGTTGCGCTTCTACATGACCACGCTCGAATCTGCTTACCGTGCGCCGGTGATCAAAGCCTTCGACTTTTTCCTCAAAGCTCAATTCCCGAATGGGGCGTGGCCGCAACGCTACCCGCTCCGCTACGAGTTTGCCCACGACGGCATGCCGGATTACACGTCTTACTACACCCCGAATGACGGCGCGATGGTCGCCAACATTCTGACGCTCGTCGAGGGTTACGAAAAACTTGGCGACGAACGCTATCTCGAAGCGGCCAAACGCGGCGTGGATTTTCTAATCACTGTGCAGGGACCAGAAGGGCAGGCCGCGTGGGCCGAGCAGTTCGCCCCGAATATGGAACCGACGGCGGCGCGAACGCATGAGCCATCGGGCGTTGTGATTCGCGAGAGCGTCGAGATCATCGAACTCCTTGAGACGTTCTATCTGATGACCGGAAGCACGCGTTATCTGAGACCGATCCCCGGCGCGTTGGCGTGGTTCGAGCGCGTCAATCGCGAGGCGTTGGAATTCAAACGTCCCGTTGGGCGTTATTACCAACTTGGGACGAACCTGCCGGTCTACGTCATTCGGACGGACAAGACGAACGCCGACGGCTACGGGTTATACCAATGGAGCACCACCAACGCGCGCGGCGACGGGCTGGGTTTATACCGCACGACCGTCGAAGAACCGCAGATCAAACCGGCGTTGGACGTTGCCCCCATCCGCAAGGAGTACGAGCGCATCTCTAAACTCACACCGGAAGAGGCACAGACTGAATACGAGCGACGAGCCGGCAACCGTCGTCCTAATTCCACGCCGAGAGCACCCGCCGCCGCGTCGGTCGCGGAAATTATCAAGACACTTGACGACCGCGGCGCATGGATGAGCAACGACATTCAAGTGCTCACACGCGTCGCGCCCCCGGCCATGAACCCGGGCACACGCGAGCCGATGCGCGGCTTCTCCACCGCTGTTTTCATCAAAAACTTACGCATCCTGACCAATCACCTACAGGGACTCAAGTGACGGGTTGACACACAACGGCGGCGGCACTTTAAGTCGTAAAAATAAAAGAGAAAACCACTTGAATCACAGCCCCATCATCCACGCCGCGCTGGCTTAGGTTCTGACTGTCTGGAGCTATGGTCAAAGCCCGGAGAAGCACATCGCACTCGGAGCATCAGTAACGTGGAAACTCAATCGACTGGACAAAGTCGGCGGCAACACGACGAGTGTCTTGGGCGACCCACGAGTAATCAAAGTCTCCGGCAGCAAAGCAATCTTGTTTGACGGAGCGGATGACGGCCTGCTCGTCAATGCCAACCCTATCGCGGGTGCGAACGCTTTCACCGTGGAAGCGATCTTTCGCCCCGACCCCGATGGCAACAAGGAGCAACGTTGGCTTCACATTCAGGAGACGAACGCCGATAACCGCGTCCTGCTCGAAACCCGACTCATCGGCGATCAATGGTTCCTCGATACATTTATCAAGTCGGGCCAGCACAATCGCACGCTCTACGCTGAAACTTTTAGGCACCCGCTCGGCCAGTGGTATCACGTCGCGCTCGTCTTTGACGGTGCGGAGATGAGGCACTACGTTGACGGCCAACTGGAACTCTCCGGCCCGCTCACCATCACACCGATGGAGAGTGGCCGCGTCTCCATCGGTGTCCGCTTGAACCGCGTGCATTGGTTCAAGGGTGCAGTGCGAGAGACACGCTTCACCGCGCGGGCGCTGAAGCCGGAGCAGTTCATAAAGAAGTGGTGACAGGTAAATGGTGATAGGTGACAGGACAGAACGAAGCGATTGCGGATTGCGGATTGAAGAAATAAGCAGAAGCACGACCTGCTCTTCAACTACTAATCCGCAATCCGCAATTGTCTTGTCACCTATCACTCTTGAGTCAGTGAGACTTCCGGGCTTCCTTACTCATCATCTCGCTGGACTTCCTGACGTAATCACTCAGTTCAATAATCTGTTCGAGATCGAGTCGCGCCTTGGCCGATGACTTGGCATCAACCACACTGGCCGCTTTGAATAATTGGTTATTGACGAATTCGACGATCAGTCCGCTCATCGTCGAGACCGGCGACTTCAGTTGTTCCGTCCCGGCAAACAAGTGTGCGTCCGGGCGTTTGAAGCCCTTCTCCGGTTTCGGCAACACGAGATTGTGCTTGAGACGTTCGGCCCGTTTTTTTATCTCAGCCGCCGATTTCGCGATGAACGTTAAGTCGGGCTTTCCTCCGCCCGAAAATGCTTTCGCGAGCTCGTGATTAATCACCTGAATGCGTACATAGTCTTCCTTGATCTGCGCGAAGGCCAACCGTTGTTCTGTCTGATCGGCGGGTTTGCGGAGTTCTTTCTCCAACGTCCGTTTGTTGAACTGGCGGTCACGCTCACGCAGGATGCGGTCGAGACCGGCTCGCGAGTTACTCTGTTGAGCCGAAATCCAGGTTGTGAGAGTCGAGGTAACAAGGGCTATCAACGAAACTCGGAGCAGAAGTCTGAATGTCACTCTCATCTGTTTTTGTAACACTACCGTTACGGTTGTGGGAAAGGCGGCGGTGTGAACCAGGGATCGAAGCCGAGCGCTGCAGGGAAATCGCTCGGCACCGGGCGCACGTCGGTTCTCACCCATCGATCAATCGCTACCAGCGCCGTGAGCAATTGCTCAGAGGTGAAGTTGCAATGACCGATGCCATTCGTATATGTCTGGAAGAGAAGATTCTCGCGACCTGCCGCGGTGACCGTTCCCCGGTAAGCTGACTCGTGTGATACCGGAATCAACTCATCGATGATGGTGTGCAGTGTGAGCACCGGTCGATTGATGTTGCCCGTGTAGTCGGCGTGACGCGTTAGATAATTACGTGCTGAAGATTCCGCGGAAATATTTGTCTGGGCATTCATGGCGGCGAGAAGAGGCTCGGCGTTGAGGCCCAATAATGCGAGGTAGGCTTTCTCCTCAATGGTCAAGCTATAAGTGTGGTTCAGATTCTGTACAATTCGGCCTCCGGCTCGGCGCTCCAATTCGGCGCGATATTCAGTGGCATATTTCATGTCAGCCAAAACCCATCGCGGAAAAAACGGTTGCGGGGAGAAGGGCGGCGGCGGAGTAATCCCGCGTCCCGGAGTTCCGCTCACCAGCCGGATGAATTCGAAAAGACCGAAGTTGAGCGGGTTGCTGATTTCTCCCACCAACTTCGGTGCGACTTCAGTTTCGAAATCCAGGTCGTCGCGTACATCCCCTATGTTGCCCCACACCGGAGGCATCCCAAAGACGACATCGTAGGCCAAAAGAAAATCGGCGGTTAAGTCCCATGACCGAGAAGTCCCGGCTCCGACAGCGCATCCGGCAATCGCCCCGTCGTAAAGGCGGTCACCATATCTCTCCATGCTCGCCAGGGTGATTACGGAGCCCATCGAGAAGCCTAACAGAATCGTGCGCTGCGGCGTTGCCACATGATCGTGGAAGAATCGCGTCAGGTACTTGATGTCCAGCACGCCTTCGCGCACCGCCCAGCCGTTGTCACGCAGGGCGGAGCTTGCCAGCGCATAACCTAGAGCCAGAACTTGCTGAGCTTGTGCATCATCAACTGAGCGATCATCCACTTCGCCCGGATGGTCGGCTTTATCGCGATAACCGTGAACGTAAACAAGCAGGGTTCCGTTCCAGTTCGCCGGCACTTGAATTCTGTAAGGTGCTCCTTCAAACTCACCCGTCAAATCCACCGGCATATTTTGTGATACAGCCTCAGACGCATTCGGAGAAGCTACGGTCGCGTTCTTGGTGAAGGTTGTCGGACTGGCAAGTGCATTTATCAAGAGAGTCGAAAATAAGGTGAGAGCAATGAATAGCGTTCTTTGTCTCGTGAGAATCGACGTGTGTTTAATCAGTTTTTTTTGATCGCGCGAGTAAAGCATTGGGGTGCTCCTTTGGAAAGGCACAATGCCGGGAAGCATCGTGCTGAAATGAACAAAAGACATTTGAGAGTGGGTATACCGCTGCCGTACGAGACTGTTATCGACTGCGCGTGGGCACTTCTCTTACCAACTGAGAGCGTCGTCTTCGGCGCGATCTGATAACAATTCCGGCAAGACCTGTGCTCAGCAGAAAAACAGTCGCCGGCTCAGGTATGGCGCCAGTGCCACTTAACAGTATTTGTCCGGGTCCGGTAATCGTGTTAGTAAAGGTGCCGAAATCACTATTGAAAGCTCCGGTGGTAACCAGGAAATAATTTGTACCGGCGGTGAGATTGATGTTGAATCCGGAAGTCTCGAAGTCAGGATTGTCATCATTGGCGATGAGCGCGTTTAGCAGCGGCGATACCGGGTTGAAGCTGTTGAAGTAGAGAACCAAAAACCCGTCATAGTTCTGCACACTGGAGAAATCGTATGAACCGTTAAGACTGACACTGAGCTGCGTCAGGCTGTAACGCACGGCGGTTCCCAAGTTGGAAAGTGCGGTGGGAGGATTGTTCCCATTATCAACCGGACGGTTAAATGTTGACCCACCTGACGTGGAGCCTGTGAATATCACCGTATCTGCAAGAGACGGGATTGACGTTAAGGTTAACATCACTAAGAGTAGTAACACTCTAAATCGTGAGCCGCTGATGTGTATCATTCTGTGTAAGCTCCAGGTGTCAAATACGGTAAGGCTGCAAGTGAAGAAAGAAGGCTAGACAGGAGAGACATCGGGATAGGTGAAGGCTCTTCTGATCAGCCGGGGACAAGTTCAAAACGGCGGAAGGATAAGCTTGCTCTAGCTGTGAGTCAAATATATGGAGATGTCTGCGCCTAACAACCGCTCAACTTGACTGTCCTTTGCAACTCAAATCGACAGGAACCATTAGAGGCTAAAACCCAATACGCATAAAAGGAGCATTGAAATGAGAGCCATCAAAAATTTAGTTCGAGTAGTGACGGCAGCCGTGTTCCTCGCTGGTGTCGCTGTCAGCGGAAGCGGGCAATCAACTACCGGGTCAACCGGAAATTCAAAGCAGCGCGAGCCGTCAACCACCACACAGCCTTACGTCGTGTTAAGTGGGCAGGCATCAATCGCTGAGGTTGAACGGGGGTTGCGCACTGCCAATGAGAAGCAAGACCTTGTCGGCAAGAACGGAGGGTTGCAAACGCTCATGTACGTGCAGCATGAGAGCAACAAAGAGAGTGAAGCGGAAGTTCACGACGCAGGCGACGATTACCACATTGTATTGGAAGGCACGGCCCGTTATACCCTCGGCGGACGGCTCGAAGCGGCAAAAGAAATCAGACCCGGTGAGTGGCGCAGCAGCCGCATCGTCGGTGGGCGGATTGTTGAAGTTAAAAAGGGCGACATCATCTTCGTGCCGCGCGGGACGCCGCACAAGCGCGATACCACGGAGCGTGATTACTCGATGATGCTCATCAAGGTTTTCGCCCAACCGACACCACTGAACGCAGGGGCGCCTTCATCTTCACCCACACCGGGTAAAGGCGGGCAGAGATGAAACAGGGCGCCATCACGGTTCGGAAGCGCACAGTCAACCCATTGTTTGTCACTCAACAAGCACGACTTCCGATTATTAACTCATGGGCAGAGTACTCAAGTGTCGAGGAAGCCGCCCGCCCCGGAATATGTCTCAGGAGGATCGCTGTCGTATGACATGGACGCAAATCTACAACCCGCTCGGTAGTCTGTTGCTCTCCGCTCTGGTGGCGTCACTGCCCGTCGTCGTGTTGCTCGGGCTGCTCGCCTTCTTCCACGTCAAAGCGCACATCGCGGCACTCGCCGGTCTCGCCGCGTCGATGCTGATTGCCATCCTC
>JALZJL010000449.1 GCA_030859785.1 Acidobacteriota bacterium | reverse complement strand
CATCAATTGGTTTTCTGATCCGCGTGCGTCCGCGTCAATCGGCGGCCTGTTTTTGTCTCCCCGTCTGAGCCACTACTGATTCCCATCTCCCTTTGCAACGTCGACCGCCTTCACATTCAAGAGGCCTACGGGCGGCGTTCCAGATCGTAGTCGCGCAGGCGTCGATAGAGCGTCGAGGATGAGATGCCGAGCATCTCGGCGGTCTTGCCGCGGTGCCAGCCCGTCTGTTCAAGGGCGGCGAGAATTTGCTGGCGTTCAGCTTCGCGCAACGATGGTGGAACAAAGGCTTCGCCTTCGGCGAGGACCGGAGTCACCCCGGCACCGTAGTTGATTGCGGTGGATGAGTTCGCTGCGTGGGCCGACGAGCGGCGCACGGTCTCCAGCGGAAGTTCAGCAATCGTGATGCGCCCGTCGTTGGCGAGTAAGGTGGCGCGCTCCAGACAGTTGCGCAAATGGCGCACGTTACCCGGCCAGTGGTACGCGGTCAGAGCAGCCAGTGCTTCGGGCGTGAGTTCAGGCGGGTGTGCGCCGCCGAGTTGGTTCAGCAGGTGACGGGCCAGCGGCTCGATGTCTTCGGGGCGCTCGCGCAAAGCCGGAAGCGAGATTTGAAAACCATTGATGCGATAAAGCAAATCCGAGCGAAAGCTACCATCGGCCAGGACGGTGTTCAGGTCACGGTTGGTCGCGGCCACAATGCGCACATCAACCTGAACTTTGCGCACCGCGCCGACTCGGTAGAACGAGCGCGTCTCAATCGCACGCAGCAGCTTCGATTGCAACGGCGGCGGCAACTCCGTCACCTCGTCGAGAAAGAGCGTGCCGCGGTCGGCCAATTCAAACAGGCCGAGCTTGCGCGCCTTCGCGCCGGAGAATGCGCCCGCTTCGTGCCCGAACAACTCTGACTCAAGCAGCGTCTCCTGAATCGCGGCGCAGTTCAAATCGACGAACGAATTTTCGGCGCGTTGCGACAAGCGGTGAATCGCCTGCGCGATCAACTCCTTGCCCGTTCCCGATTCGCCGGAGATCAACACCGACGCATCTGAGGGCGCGACGCGCTCAACCAGCCGCATTACTTCGCGCATCGCGGCGGACACGTAGACAATCTCCGGCGTCTCCGACTGTCTGGCGAGTTGAGCACGCAGACGCTGGTTATCAACACGCAGCCGACGCTTCTCCGCCGCTTGTTTGACGAGCGCATTAAGCTCGTTGATACGGTACGGCTTCGAGAGGTAGTCGTAGGCGCCGAGTTTCATCGCTTCGATGGCCGTCTCGACGCTCGCGACGCCGGTGAGCATGATGACTTCCGGTGGATTCGGTCGCTGGCGGACGCGGCGCAACAACTCCATCCCGTCCAGGCGCGGCATGTTGATGTCACACAACAACACATCGACCGCGCCCTCTTCGAGAAGGCGCAACGCTGCTTCGCCGTCGGGTGCCACGGCGACTTCGTGACCTAACCGTTGCAGTTCTTTTTGGATGACGAGACGAAGATTCGATTCATCTTCGGCGACCAAAATCTTCGTCGGAGGGATTGTCGGCTGACTCAAGCTGTTCGGTCTCCATCGCGAGGGGTGGTGGGCAGCTTCAATGTGAACGTTGTTCCACGTCCGAGCGCCGAATCGACGCTGATACGCCCGCCGTGCTCCGCTACGATACCATAGCAGACAGCGAGTCCGAGTCCGGTTCCGCGCCCGACCTCTTTTGTCGTGAAGAATGGATCGAAGATTTTTGCGATGTTTTCCTGCGGGATGCCGATGCCGGTGTCGCCCACCTCGATCACTACGCTCGCGCCGCGCTCGCCGGGACGCGCCCGCAGCATCAGCGTGCCTCCGTCCGGCATCGCGTCAATCCCGTTCTCCGCGAGCGTGATGACGGCCTGTTGCAATTGCCCTTCGTCACCTGAAACATCTTCCATGTCGTCCGCGACATCGACGAGAATCTCGACCGCCGCGTGACGCCGCTGCAGCATCAGTAAACGCGACGATGACATCACGACATTGCCGACCGAGACCGGCGCGTAACGACCGACGCGCGCGCGGCTGAAGTCCAGCAGCCCATTGGTGATCGACTTGCAGCGGAACGCCTCGTCGCGAATCAATCCCAGATATTCATGCAGTTCGTCCACTTCAGCCGACCTGCCGAAGACACCTTCAGTGACGCGCGATTCAAGCGCCTCGGCGCACGCCGAAATCGTCGCCAGCGGGTTATTGATCTCATGCACCACACCGGCGGCGAGGCGCCCGACGGCGGCAAGTTTTTCGGTGCGCGCGACGGCACGGTTGGCTTCGACGCGCGCGGTGATGTCTTCGCCGACGGTGATCACGTGCGATACCTCGCCGTCCTCGGCGCGCATTGGGACTTTGCTAATCAGCCAATGCTGGGTTGCCCCATCAACCGTTTCCGTCTCCTGCTCAATGCGCTCGATCTCGCCGACTTTGAAGGCGCGCGCGAACTCGCGCCCGAAGGTTTCGCCGCGTTGTTTAGTGAGGACGTCGAAGATGTTCCGCCCGATGGCCTCGTGACGCGAGATGCCCTGCACGCCCAACTCCCGGTTGCGGTTCCACGCGACGACACGGTAGCTGCGGTCGATGGCGTAGAGCGACACCGGTAGGCTGTCGATGATCGCTTCGGTGAAGCGCCGTTGCGCCTCCGCCTCGGCAGTGCGCTGCTCGACCTGTCTGGCAAGGCTCTCCGACGCGGCGCGCGATGTGGCGTAGAGTGACGAGATGTGCGCGGCGAGCGCCGCCTGCTGCGCCGCCGCATCGACCAGTCGTTCCTCTGTGTCGCCGAAGTCTTCGGCTCGGTCGTAGGCGACGATCAGCGCCCCCAGCGTGCGCTTCTCGAAACAGATCGGCGCGGCATACTCCAACAGGTGCGCGTCGTCTCTCAGGAAGAACTCGTCCGCGGCGGTGAGTCGCGCGGAGATGGCCGGCGCGGAATCAAGCCAAGCTCGCAACCGGTCGCGGTGAATCAATGAGGCGTTGCCGTCGGCGCTCCCCTCGCGATCGAACAGACAGGTCACGGCTTCGCCCGCTGCATCCGTCTGCACGACCGCCGCGCAGATGACTGCCTGCGCGCCTTCGTAAGTCGCCCCGGCGACATGCCGTACCACCTGCGCCGGTTCGAGCGCGCGGAGCAGCCCGCGACCGAGGTCGGCCAGGAATGCGAGTTCACGGTTGCTGCCAACCAGCGCGCGTTCGCGTAGCGCCGCGCCGAGGTGAGCGTTGACGCGAGTCACGAGTTCGTTGGTGGGGAAAGGTTTGACGATAAAATCATCGGCCCCGGCGGCCAACGCTTCGTCCTTGCCGCGCTCTTCGTCGCGCGCCGCCAGCACCACCACCGGAAGTCGCTTGGTCGCCAGTTGCGCGCGCAGCAGGCGACACAGAGCTAATCCGTTGACGCCCGGCAACTCAGCGTTAAGCACGACCAGGTCGCACCGCTCGTGGTGCAGTTTGCGTAGCGCGGCGGTCGCGTCGCCGACCGCAATCACACAGTGCCCGTCACGCTCAAAGGCGCGACGGAGGCTGCGGCGCGCTTTCGCGTCCGTTTCAACAATCAGCAGCGTAGTGTCTTTGGAAGGGGAATCTTCAGCGACGACTGACATGAGTTCAATTCTTTGATGCCGAAATTCTTTGCACCGGCAGTGGGGAGTTCAGTTCGTGGTGCGGCTTTGAGGAGGTTCGCGCCGGCGTCAGGACTTTGCCATCCGGCGCGGCGCGAGCGGGCTTCAATGATTGAAAGCGATGCGGCACCGAAAGTCAAGAAGATATAAGTGGATGTCGGATGTCGGATGTCAGATGTTGGACAAAACAGTTCCTCTGTCCCGGACTAACATCCAGCATCCAACATCCGACATCTGTTCCGACTGGCTGTTACTTTTGCCTGTTACCTTTTTACTTTTGCCTTCTTACCTCGTCGCTCACCTTCTCTGTCAATTAACCGACGACGAGGCGAGTCGGTCGGGGTGGCGGTCGCGGCCTGCCCTGGCAGCGGGCGCTCGACGCTCATTTTTGTGGTCGAACTTGACGCAGTACATCGCTTCGTCGGCAGCAATCAGCAGTTGGTCGAGAGTTTCGCCCTGCGCTCCGTAAGTCGCTGCCCCGATGCTGATCCCGACGCGCGCGTCGCCGCCGGACGGCACTTTGACTGATAACTCTTTGATTGTCTTTTCGATCCGCTCGTGCAACTCCTCGACCTGCGTGGGGTTCAAGTCCTGCACAATCGCCACAAACTCATCGCCCGCGTAACGCGCCAGGAAGTCGTAATCGCGGAGTTGGGATTGCAGAATCCGCGCCGCCTCGCGCAGCACCTGGTCGCCGATATTGTGGCCGAATGTGTCGTTGACCTGTTTGAAATTGTCGAGGTCGATCATCACAACTTGAAATGGACGCCCGGTTCGCCGCGCGCGCGACGCCTCCTGCTCAAAGCGCATTGGCATGGCGCGCGCATTCGGCAGTCCGGTCAGCGCGTCGGTCAGCGCGTTGGACTCGCTCTTGGCATGCAGCATCGCGTTAGCGAGCGCATCAGAAGCAAGCCGTACCACCGTCTCAAGCAGGCGCAGGTCGTCGTCGGTGTAGCACCCCGCCGCGAGCGAGTAGACGGCCAGGACGCCGACCAGCCGTTCGTTTTTAACCAGTGGCAGCGCCAGCATCGAGCGATAGACGCATCCCGGCTCCAACGTCGTCGCGGCGAAATCGAGCATCGGGTCGAAGTTCGCCACCGGAGTTCGATTGGCGAGCACAAATCCGGTCACCCCCTCACCAGAAATGATAGTGCGCCCATGCAGTGATGGCGCGTTGCAGCCAACGACATGAGCGGCGGTCGCGGCGCGCTTGGCGTCGTCATAGAGGTAAACGGCGCAGGTATCGAACGGCACGACCTCGCCGACTTTGTTGACCAGCACGGTGGCCGCGTCTTTGATGTCGAGCGACGAAGTGAATGTGCGCGCAATCTCGTAGAGCGCGTACACCTCGCGGTGCGCGCTCCTGATCTGGTCGAGGTACGGGAGTTGGCCTGTGTCGCGGCGCCACGCCGGCGGTAGTGGTGCGCGCGGAGAGTCGGGCGGGGGTGCGGACAATGGTGTGGCGGGTTGGTTCCCGCTCTGCTTGAGCAACGCATCCTCTTCAAGCAGCTCGCGCGGCTCGTACTCTTCGCCCGTAAAGCCGTGCTGGTCAAGACCAACGGCGGCGATTTCGGCCTCAAAGCTACCAAGGTGTTTGAGAAACAGTTCGACGATGCGCGGTTCGAGCTTCTCACCGGCGTCGCGTCGAAGCATCTCGCTCGCCTGCTCGCGCGTCATGCCGCGCCGGTACGGGCGGTCTTCGCGCGCCGTGTCGAAGGAATCGACGACGGCGAAGACGCGCGCCGTCAAAGGAATCTCTTCGCCCCGCAGCCCGTCGGGATAGCCCAGTCCATTCCATTGTTCATGGTGGTGACGCACGACCGGCACGACCGGGTACGGAAAGCCGACGCGTTCAAGAATCTGTGCGCCGACCTCCGTGTGGGTTTTCATCTTCTCGAACTCGGCGGGAGTGAGATTGCCGGGCTTGCTCAGAATATGGTCAGGGACGGCGAGCTTACCGATGTCGTGCAATAGCGCGCCGGCGCCGAGCGCTTTGATCTCATTCTCTGAAAGTTTCATCAACCGGCCCATCCGCGCGGCATAAATCTGCACGCGCCGGACGTGGCAGTGCGTCGTTTGATCCTTCGCGTCAATCGCTGTCGCCAGCGCTTCGACGGTCGCAAGGTGAATACGGCTCATCTCCACCATCTCGCGCGCTTGCTCGTTGACGCTGTTGAAGTAGGTGCAACAAATCATGTAAGTCGCGGCGATCACCGGGATGCTCAACAGGACGTAAACCAAGTCGAAGTTCCAGATCAGTTGGTAACTCATCAGCCCGGTCAGCGCGCCCAGCGTCACGAGCGGGAACCAGTAAGCACGCGCCGCGCGTTTGTAACCGGAGATGTCGAATAGTTTCACTTGCCTCCTCTCCCTGATGTAAGGCCCACCCGTTCTATGGTGGTTCGGTTGTTGCCGACGATCTCTGCCGGGCCGGATGGAACACATCACACAACGGGCACCACGCACTGATGGTGGCCGCTCACTTGCGTCGCTTGAGTCGACGCTCGGATGTATGAATCTGAAAATCTTTTTTCGCGTGAAAGCAGCGCGAGCGCACTTTCTTTCAGTGCTCAGGCGTTCGCATCAGACTCGCAGGTGATGTGCGCCGGTCAAGGCCGTCGACCGCGCTATCGGAGTGGGCAAGCGATGGGCGCGTGATGGTCGCCCGTCGTGTGGGGTGAGAACCGTTTCGGTATCTTTCGAGGGATGTCCCGACTCTTAATCTTCACGTTCGGTGTTTCAAAATTTGCGCGGCTTTTCGAACTCCGTGCGGTGAGTTCGCGAAGCGCCGAAACGCTTCTGCAAGCCGCGCGATCATTACCTTTTCAATCACCGTGCCGCGCCCCGCAAAGCGCGCGAATGCCAGAAACACAGCGCATTTAGCCGCCGATGGATGGCAGCACACATGCTGCTTAATCCCAGCGGTCAACCTGACCCGTCATGTTGAAAGGGTCAAGTCAGAACGATGCGGGGCGGGCGGTAGCGATGGCGCTCGAAATTGATGGGTACGGACAGAGAAGAGCATGTCGAGCATGATGGTCGAGGTTTATTGAGGTGGCACTCGTTTATGTCGCGGAGAAACGAACGCGCGCCGGCGTGAACTGAATTGGAAACTCGTATATCTTTACGCTCGTCGTTCGTCACCTCAGTTTGAGGATTTATGTTCGATGAAGATCAAAGTCGGCATTATGGGATCAGCGGACGAAACGCTGGTGGGCGTCGCCGCTGATGCGACTCGCGAGAAAGCCGCATCGCTCGGTCGTGCCGCCGCCGCACGCGACCTGTTGGTGCTGACCGGCGCCACTACCGGACTGCCCTATGCCGCCGGCCACGCCGCGCATCGCGCGGGTGCGCTTCATGTCGGCATCTCGCCCGCCGCCGACGAGCGTGAGCATGCCACGACGTACCAACTACCCGTTGACGGCTGCGACGTGCTGGTCTATACCGGCTTCGGATTGAAGGGCCGCAATGTCGTCCTCGTGCGCTCATGCGACGTAGTGTTAATCGTCGGCGGCTCGGTGGGCGCGCTCAACGAATTCACCATCGCTTACGACGAAGGGAAAGTCATCGGCTGTCTGACCGGGACGGGCGGCGTGGCCGACGAAGCCGCTCGACTTGTCTACATATTCCCGAAGCCAACCGCCGCGCGCATCTTTCACGACGATGACCCGACGCGCCTGTTAGACACTTGCCTGGAAGCGTGGCGACGAGTCGGAGAATTTTAATAGCCGAGCAGTGTGAAGAAATAAGGAATGTCGAACGGGTGAGAGGAATCTTTTGAAACCGGAACTTGAATTCACAGCGCAGCAGGTCACGTCGGAGGTTGCGGACGCATCCTTCGACCACGAGGCGTGGGGCCGAGCACGCGCCGCTCACATCAGGCGCTATTGGTCTGGCGCGCCCGCTCCGGCCTGGCGCCACGCCGAGGCGCGTGCGATGTGGTCGGACGAAGCACTGGTCGTGCGCTTCGTCTGCTGCCAGGTCGAACCGCTGGTGATCGCCGATGTACCACGCCTCAGCGAGAAGAGTATCGGATTGTGGGATCGTGATGTGTGCGAAATGTTCGTTGCGCCGGACGCGCAGCAGACGCCCGACGAGTACTTTGAATTTGAGGCCGCGCCAACCGGCGAGTGGCTTGACGTCCGAATCCATCATACGCCGTCCGGTCGCGAAACAGACTGGCACTATGATTCGGGCATGATGGCCGCGGCCCGCGTCGCCACCGACTCGGTCACGATCATCATCCGCGTTTCATGGGGAGCGTTCGGACGAGCCGCACCAAAAGCCGGTGAGCGCTGGCGTGTGAATCTGTTCCGCTGTGTCGGCACAGGCGACGGGCGCGGCTATCTGGCGTGGCAACCGACGTGCACCCTACAGCCAGACTTCCATGTGCCAAAGGCTTTCGGCTGGCTTGTGTTTGAAGGGATGAAGGATGAAGGATGAAGGATATCTTCGCAGGTGCGACCGATGCGGTTTCGCTTTTATGATTTATGGTAAGCGATCAGCGATCAGCAGTCAGCGGTCAGCCACTCATGCGCCGCGCCCGTCATTTAGTTGCGCGCCTTGTTCAACGAGAGCGAACGCGCCCGCGCTGATTTTGTTTTAGCTGATCGCTGCTCGCTTATGATTTATTTTTCCGGATCGTGCGGATGAACTGATTGAGGAGCGCGCTCTCCTGCTCGGCCATCGCGGCGAGGTGAACACCGATCAGGTAACCGCGCTCGTCTTCGTCATCGTCGAGGTGTTCGTAACGGGTCGCGACGCCACGCAGTTGCAAAGGGCCGGCGGGGAAGGTCAGCGTGATGAGCAGCGTTTGATCCTCGCCTGTCAGGTAGCGTTCGCCGATGCGAATGGCCGGCATAATCAGCCCCAAGCCTGTCGCGCTGAAGTCGCGTGTGTAGCCTTTGAGTGAAGCGGGGCGCTGCGGGTCGGAGCGATGGAGATTCGTCGAGTGTTCTTTGAGCACGACGACGGCGGCGACCCGCGCCGGGTAGCGCGTCGCGCGACGTCGGTTGCTGACAAACTCACGTAAGCGGTTGGCGATTCCACGCGCAAAGTCCGACATAGTGCCATCAGTCCCGACTCGACGCCCCGGCATGTCGCGAGGCACCGTCGTAAATCGAAGTGGGAATGCTAAACGTCACGATTGATGCGGGGCGCTTCAGACGACGGCGCTGTCTGCTCACTTCCGCGCCGTTGAGCCTTTGAGTGGTTTGCCTTCATTATCCTTCTTTGTGATGCCGGTCTGATCCATAAAGAAGGAGAGGCGTCCGGTGCGGCCATAGCGTGCCGGCTCGGCCCCGGCGGTACAGACCTTAGCGTTTTTCGAGACGTTGATGCGGAAGTGATAGCCGGTCGAGTCGGACGTTTCAATATCCTTCAGCGAAGGCGTGGCGGCGACGAGCGTCCGCAGATCGGTGCACAGGCCGCCGTGCTGCACGCTGTAGAGCGCCTGCGCGTTGGCGATGCGTACCAGCACGGCTTCGACATCCCGTTGGTGCTGCTCAATACGTGCGTTGAAGAAGAACTCACGGCCCGCCTTTTTCACTTCCTCCTGCTCGGCGCGGTCGCCGACGATCCACGTGCCTCCCGCACCGAGCAGCATCACCGGCACCGTATCCGATGGCGAGTCGCCCGCGTGCTCGACGTACCTGACGAAGACGGTCGCGGTGTCACCGCTGATCTGCTCACCGGAGATTTCAACTTTGAACGGCATCAACGCCGCGTTGCGCTCAAAGTCGGGTCGCAAATCTTCGTATTCCTCCGCACTCAAAGATTCGATTGCCGGGCGGTGAATCGACATCATGAAAGCGTCGCGGAAACGCTTTTCGCGCCACGCACGGTAGAACTCGCGCACCACGTCCGAAGGTGTGGGCGCGCCCGCTGTCGCGCTGGTGGTGATGGGCGCAACAGTCTGCTGCGCCTCGGTGGAAACCGGCGCGGCGAACGTAACGAGCAATGCGGCGAGCGGGAAAAGCAGCACCGCGCCGGAGAATGAGAGCAGATGTGAGCGAAAGAATCGCGGCAGAGAAATAGACATCACTAAACTTTGATTCTTGTCTCAAAGAAGCGAGCACATGCGGCGCGTCCGTGGTCTTGCACAAAGCGCGCCGCACAAAATCATCCCCGCGCGCGAAAAACATCTTGCCGTTTAAGGCCGACCAAATGTTGTCGGCGGCGGGGGCGGAGACGGTAAGTTTTCAGACCGTCGACCCGTCAACCCGTAGCGACCGACGTAGTACAACGTCGCCACCAGCACGCCGAACATGATGATGCCGACGAACATACTTTCATGCAACGCTTCCGGCAGAAACTTACCAACATTAATCACGTCGGCGGCGC
Source organism: Acidobacteriota bacterium (assembly GCA_030859785.1). Classification (GTDB taxonomy): domain Bacteria; phylum Acidobacteriota; class Blastocatellia; order Pyrinomonadales; family Pyrinomonadaceae; genus JACDEG01. The sequence continues at coordinate 20,136 of JALZJL010000449.1, read as the reverse complement.
CGATGCCCTGCGGAATCGCCAGCAGCAGCCCGGCAATCGCGCCGCCCGCGATCAGGCCGGAACTATACAAGACGCCCGGCCCGCTCTCTTCTTCAGCCAGCGTTCGATTGCCGCGCGACACTCTCTCGACGAGAGCACGCACCGCGCCGCCGACGAAGATCGTTGCCGAAGTCGCAAACGGCAGGTACATGCCGACCGCGAACGGAAGCGCCGAAATGCCAATCACCTCTAACAGAATCGAGATGAACGCGCCGATCAGGATCAGTGACCACGGCAGCTTTTGCGTTAGCACGCCGTCAACCAGCACGGCCATCAACTGTGCCTTCGGCGCATCGAATTTCGAGTTCGGGCCGGTCTCGATCTCTTTGTACTTTGCCACGCCCGCGTCGTCCACGTAGAAGGTGCTCGTTGACGCGCCCTCTTTCACGGTCGCGGTGCGATAGGTGTTGCCGTCAAGCCCGCGCACGCGCTGGTCGCTGAGCGTGACATCGCCGCCCGCGACGAGCGCCGCCGCCGGCAATCCGTCCGTCACAATCGCGGCGCGCGTGCCGCCGACGCCGGGGTTGATGCGGTAGTGAATCTCACCGGATTTGCTGACCAGATACTGACCGGAAGGAATGATTGTGCCGTCGTTAGCTTTCTGATCCTCAGCCAGACGATGCACAAAGTAAGGCCCGCCCGGAAGCGTTCCGCCCTTCATGTCGCCCTTCGCCCATTGCTCTTCGCCCGCGCTGATGCTCGCGCTGTAAGTCGGATAGTAACGCGGCAGCAGGTTTGAGTAAGACGTATTCAGGTAAGAGAGAGTCCACGCAATCAACAGCGCCGAAGTGGTGGCGCCGACCATCAATCCCCACTGCATGCGCGCCGGCGTGCCACCGACCAGAAACCCGGTCTTCAAATCCTGCGACGTGGTGCCCGCGTTCGATGCCGCGATACAGACAATCGCACCGACCGACAGTGCCAACACGCGCGAATCGGCGCCGCCCATGCCGAGCAGCAGGAAGATCAGCGACGTGATTAAAATCGTCGCGATGGTCATGCCCGAAATCGGGTTTGAGGACGAACCGATTTCGCCCGTGATACGCGACGAGACGGTGGCGAAAAAGAATCCGAAGACGATCACCAGCAGCGCGGACAAAATGTTCATCGCCATGCCACTACTCGGCGAACCCTGAATGTTGAGCCACATGAAGATCGCGACGGTCAGCACGGCGATGCCTCCGAGGACGAATGACATTGGCATGTCGCGCTCTGTGCGCGGCACCGCCGTCTGTCTCCCGTCGGCGCTGTTACCGCCGCCGAAACTTCCGAGCGATGATTTGAACGCACCGATGATGGTCGGTAGCGAGCGCACCAGACTGATGATGCCGCCGGTCGCCACCGCGCCCGCCGCGATGTAACGGATGTAGAGGTCCTGCACTTGCCCCGCCGTCATCGCCGAAATGAGCGGGCCGCCGGGCTGCACCGGAAACAGCGGCTCCACATAGCCGGCGCCGAAGAACTTGACCATCGGGATCAACACCAGCGCCGAAAGGAAGCCGCCACCGAGCATCATCGCGGCCACGCGCGGCCCGATGATGAAGCCGACGCCGAGCAGTTCGGGCGAGATATCGGCGGCGACGGTGGCGCCCTGGTAACGGCGCATCACATAGGCCGGCGCTTCATTCCACAGACGCATGCCGCTCATCAAAACCTTGTACACCGCCGCGATGCCGAAGCCGACGAACACCGTCTTCGCATCGGTGCCGCCCTTCTCACCGACCACCAGCACTTCCGCGCACGCCGTGCCTTCCGGATAAATAAGTTTTCCGTGCTCGCGCACAATCAGCGCCCGTCTGAGCGGAATCATCAGCAGCACGCCGAGCCAGCCGCCGAGTAGCGCGACCATCGTGATGCGCGGAATCTCCAGATCGTAGCCGAGAATCAACAGCGCGGGCATCGTGAAGACGATTCCGGCAGCGATGGACTCGCCCGCCGAGCCGGTCGTCTGCGAAATGTTATTTTCGAGAATTGAAGTGCGACCGAGCAACCGGAAAATCGAGATCGACATCACCGCGATGGGTATCGATGCCGACACAGTTAACCCGACGCGCAGGGCAAGATAGACGCTCGACGCTCCGAAGACGATTCCCAGAAGCGCCCCGACGACGACCGCGCGTAGCGTAAACTCCGGCAGCACGGTCGAGGCGGGGACATACGGCTTATGCACGGCATGGCTTTCGGCCAGCGGGACATGCACCTCATCAACAAGACCCGGCCTGGCCGGAATGATTGCTTCAGTTGACATTGAAGTTGGCGGCCTCCGAACTAGACTTTGATTCGATTGGGGAGTGCGTTAAATAAGGCCCGGCGGCGTTTACTTTACACGCGTTTAACATGGTGAAGCAAGCGGTTTTACTGTGAGAAGAGGTCAGCAGCGAGAAGCCGCGAGTCGAAACGACAGCCCCACGCTCGCGACTTGAGGTACGCTCGCACACGCCGCGCTGTGAAAGATTCATCATTTCCGATGCTGTGCTAGACTTCGTTTGATCGCATAATCACTGTTCGAGAAATCAACACAATCGGAGTCAAATCGCCAATGCTGACACGCATGCCGGCACTCGCAGTCGCTTTATGTTTCGCCCTGACGCTCGCGACGCTCGCCCGACCGATCACCACACCTCAACACGGCAATGCTCAACGCCAAATCGCGAACGTGCCGGCAGGACGCACACTGGCACGTGTCCCCGCGCCCGAAGACGTGTTCGGCTTTCGCCCCGGCGACGACCGCAAGCTCGCGAACTGGCAGTCAATCGTCGAATACTTTCAAAAGCTCGACGCGGCGAGCGACCGCGTGAAGTTTGAAGAGATCGGGAAGACAACGCTCGGCGCACCATTCACCGTCGCGACCATCAGCGCGCCGGAAAACCTCGCACGGCTCGACGAGTTCAAAGAGATTCAGCGCCAACTCGCCGACCCGCGCACGCTCGGAAGAAATGCCGATCAAAAGGCGAAGCAGTTAGTCGAGCGCGGCAAGACCATCGTGCTGATAACCTGTGGCATCCATTCGACCGAAGTCGGCTCGACGCTTTCGAGTACGCTGATTGCTCATCGCCTCGCGTCGTCGAACGAGCCGGACGTGCTCAATATTTTGCGCGACACCATCGTGCTGCTCGTCCCGTCGCTCAATCCCGACGGCGTCGACATCGTGAAGCGCTGGTACGACAAAACGCTCGGCACACCCTACGAAGGCACCACGCCGCCGGAGCTTTACCATAAGTACGTCGGCCATGATAACAATCGCGATTGGTACGCGTTTACACAGGTTGAGACGCAGCTTACCGTCGATAAGATTCACAACGTCTGGCACCCGCAGATCGTCCACGACATTCACCAGCAAGGTCAGCTTGGCGCGCGCCTCTTCGTGCCGCCGTACATGAAACCGGTTGAGCCGAACGTGCCGCCGCAGATCGTCGAAGGCTACACCGAACTCGGCAACCACATCGCAGGCGAGATGCGCGCCGCCGGCTTCAAAGGCATTACCACCAATTCATCTTATGACGCGTGGACTCCGGCGCGCGCCTACTCGCACTATCATGGCGGCGTCCGCATTCTGTCCGAGACCGCATCGGCGAAAGTGGCGACGCCGCTCACCGTTAAGTTCGACGACCTCCGCCCCGACGAAGGCTACGACCCGCGCAAAGTCTCTGATAAGTTTCCCGAACTCTGGCCCGGCGGCGAGTGGAAACTCCGTAACATCACCGACTACATGACGACCGCCGCCTTCTCTCTGATGAAGCACGCCGCACAAAATCGCGGGCGATGGTTAGAAAGATTTTATGAAGTCGGGAAGGAAGCGGTGCGCGAGAGGAAGGCGGGCGAGGTGTATGCATATGTACTTCCCGCCCCAGGCAACGTCTTTGATTGGCTTCGGCGCGACGAGCTACTCAAGATTCTCCGTCGTGCAGGCGTGAAGGTTGATATTACGTCGCTCTTTAAGCTGGGCGATAAAGAGTATGAACAGATGACGGCGGTGGTGAGGCTGGCTCAGCCATACGGCGGTTTTGCTAAAGCCTTGTTGGAAACGCAAAGTTACCCGAACCTGCGCGACCCGGAAGGCAATCCGGTTTCGCCATATGATGTGACGGCTCACACGCTGTCGCTGTTGATGGGCGTGAAGGTTGAAGCAGTCACCACATCATTTAAGTACCCACTGGCTGTTGACGGCATCGGACCTGGCGCTGACGAAAGTAATTTCACCGGCACGCGCCGCGCTCTCTACAAATCACACGTTCCTTCGATGGATGAAGGCTGGACGCGCTGGGTGTTTAAGCAAAACAGCTTTGCTCCTTCGACAATGGAAGACAGTGAGATACGGGCCGGTGGACTGCGCGTTAAGTACGACACGATCATCATCCCCGACCATTCGCCGCGCGCGATTCTCGAAGGCTACAAACAAGGCACGATGCCGGACGAGTATACCGGCGGACTCGGCGCGGATGGTGTCAAAGCGTTGCGCAAGTTTGTCGAGGAAGGCGGGACACTCGTTTGTTTGAACAAGGCTTCAAACTTCGCCGTCGAACAGTTGAAGTTGCCGGTGCGCGACGTGACCGCCGGACTCAAGCGGTCGGAGTTCTACGTCCCCGGCTCGATCCTGCGCACCGTGCTCGACACGACGCACCCAATCGCGGCGGGGATGCCAAAGGAATCAATCGCGTGGGTCGAAGACTCGCCCGCGTTTGAAGTCAGCGAGCAGAAGGAAGCGGGGCGCGTGCGCGTCATCGCGCGTTACCCGGAAAACGCCGACCCACTGCTTTCCGGCTGGCTGCTTGGCGGCGACAAACTGCGCGGCAAGGCGGCGCTTGTCGAGGTCACATTAGGCAAGGGGCGCGTCTACCTCTTCGGCTTCCGACCGCAATACCGCGCCCAGTCGCTCGCCACCTACCCGTTGCTCTTCAACGCCATTACGCGCGCCGGCACTCCGACAATGTAGCGGCGAGAAACTCTTGAGTCCGGCTAACGTTTTCGATTCTTTTTGCGCGACGACTTCGCCTGCTTACGTTTCGACTTGGTTTTCGATTTAACTTTGGACGAGACATTCCGGGAAGGAAGAAAGCTGCCGCCCGCTTCAGACACCAGCGGCTCCGTCAGAGGCAAGAGCGGGATGGTTCCGGGCAGTGCTCCGAACCACGGGGTTTTTCTTCTGTAATCATCGTCCGCTTCTTTCAATCCCAAATCGACCTGCACGTCTTCCCAGTCGCCCATGATGGACTCGTCCACCGCGTCGGCGGCGAACGCGCGCTCCATCACGGGCGCCGCCTCGACTGCCTTCAAATCTTCAAGAGAGCTGATGAGCATGCCGTTAAAGGTCTCGTCCTGTTTCTCGAACAACTCCAACTGGAGCGTCAGAATCCCAACGCACTCCTCGCGAGAAGTGGGGTGATCTTCGCCGATCTGTTGCAGACAACTGCCGGCGGTGACGCGCGGCCAGAGTCCGTGCTGTTCGTCGGCCAAGTAAGCAGCGAGCGGCGGGATCGCGGCGGGGCCGATCATGCCAAGAACTTTCGGCATGTCGTCGCTGATCCAATCATCGTCGTCAACCTTGTGAAAGAGCGATATCAGCGGCTCAATCGCGGCTTCGGCGCGCAATTGCGCGAGCGTGCGCCACGCATGAACCGGCGCCCAGACTCCCATGCTATCCGAGTCGGCCACCGACAATTCCGCATCCGTCGCCATGCGAATCAACTCCGGCACGTGCTCCGGACCGAAACCCAGTTCGAGATAGTCAGGCCACTGAGGGAATTTTCTACAATCACCGTAGATGAGAAGCAGGTCTACGGGCGGCTGGTAAGTTTCGTTTGCCATGAGCATGAATGATTTGAAAGTTGCGGGTCGGGGATTCGTAAATCAAAAATTCGCGGCGGAGCGAACCACATCAGGATTGCTCCGCCGCGAATTTTAACAACCGTCCGATTCACGTTAAAGTCTACAAAGTCTTTGCGAACTCTAACGTCTCCGTCGCGTTCGCGACCGGGTCGACGTTGGTGTAAATCTTCCTGACGACCCCCTGCTTATCAATTACGAACGTGACGCGGCTGGAATATCCGCGCTCGCTGAGGACGCCGTACTGCTTGCTCACTTCCTTCTTATCGTCGGCGAGCAAGGTGAAGTTAAGTTTCTGGTTGCGCTTGAAAGCCTTGTGCGCGTCAACCGTGTCGACGCTGACGCCGAGCACTTCGATGCCCGCATCCTTGAACGCCTTAAAGTTGTCGCGGAACGAGCACGCCTGCTTTGTGCAGCCCGGCGTTTCGTCTTTCGGGTAGAAGTAGAGCACCACCGGCTGCTTGCCTTTGTAGTCGCTTAACTTCACCATTCGTCCGTCGTCGCTCGGCAACGTGAAGTCCGGCGCCGGACTCCCCTCCGCGGGTTTGTGATGGTCGCCGCCGCCGCTGGCGCTGCTGACTCCGCTGGCAGCCGCAAAGACCATTGCGCACACGAGCGCGAGTAGCAGGCTCAGGACTTTCATCCCGCGATTGTTGACGGTCGCCGCCGTGATTTGGGTTTTGTTTGTCATATATATTTTGATCTCCTCTATTTTTCCCTGTCGTGGACACAAAGCCACTCGGTGAACTCTATTCGGCTTAAGTTACTGGACGCTAACTATAAAACAACTCGTTCTTGCTCGTCCACGGGCGCGTCGACCTCATGTCCATTTAAGCGCTCAGCCTGTTTACTTCTCAAGATACATTTTCGCCGCCATCTTCGCCAGTTTCCACATCTTACCCCACTCGATGCGCCCGTCTCCGTCGCGCCCGGTCAGTTTGTCGATCACAAGTTGGCGTAACTGCTTGCCCTCGCGCTTCAACATGAACTCTTTGGCGTAAGGCCGCGCCGTGTCGAAGAAGCTGAATTCGGGGTCGGTGACGAGGCCGATGCCTTCGAGCGTCATCAACGCGCGGATGATGTATGTGAAGTTCGACGGCAGGCGGAACGGGTACTCATACATCACGTCCGCCAGTTCATAAGTCAGCTCTTTGAAGTTAACGTCGCCGAGTTTCAGATTGATGTAGTGAGCGAACAGACTCTCGACCACCGGGCGCACGGTTTCAGGGTCGACGCTCGGCTTCAGAAAGTTGAGATCGATTAAGTCCTGTGCCAGGCCCTGCACGTCGCGCGCGACGACGTGAAAGAATGCGTCGATCATCTGCGATTGAAGGTGCGGCGTGATCCGCCCCGTCATCCCGAAGTCGAAGAACGCGAGCCGCCCATCGTCCATCACCAACAGATTCCCCGGATGCGGGTCGGCGTGGAAAAAACCGTCTTCAAGCAGTTGTTTCAAGTACGCGCGCACCAGCAGCCGATTAACCTTCACCGCCGAGATGCGACGAGCGCGTAACTGTTCAATTTCGACCACCTTAGTTCCACGGATGAACTCCATCGTGAGGATGTGCGCGGTGGTGTGCGTCCAATAGATACGCGGCACATGCACGGCGCGCCACTCACGGAAATTCTCGCGGAAGCGGTCAGCGTTGCGTCCCTCCTGAACGTAATCCATCTCTTCACGAATGGTCTCGCGGAACTCGCGCAGCATCCCTTCCCAATCGACGTTCTCGTTGGCCCGCGGAAAGCGCGCGAGAAAGCGCGTGATGCGACCGAGCACCGCGACATCGAGACTGATCTGCTCGCGCAAGTCCGGGCGCTGAACTTTGACCGCGACTTCTTCGCCGGTATGCAAACGCGCGCGATAGACCTGGCCGAGCGACGCGGCGGCGATTGGTGCGGCGTCGATCTCGGCGAAAACTTCACGTACACTGCGGCCCAGTTCCGCCTCGATGCGCGCGAATGCATCGGCGGTCGGGAAGGCGGGCACCTGATCCTGCAACGTCGCGAGTTCCTTGACGTAAGACAGCGGCAGCAAATCGCCGCGCGTGCCGAGCGCCTGACCAATCTTGATGAACGTCGGGCCGAGCTTAATCAGATTCCGGCTCAGCCACACGGCCTGCTTCTGCTGCCGCACTTCTTTGCCGCTCGAACCTTCGTACCCACGAAAGACGGCGACGCGCGTCACGCGGAGCAGCCGATCAAGCGCGCGTCGGTCAACGTCGCGGCTCCACTCCTGAAAGAGCGCGATCTGCCCGCGCGCCCGTGCCTCTTCGCGCAGACGCGCGGACGTGCGGCGATTGAACTTAGCGCGCGTGTCATAGCCATCCAGAAAAAGGTAAAGCGCAAACGTCCCCAGCACGCGCCCGATCTGCGCCGTGCGCCACCAACCTCGCCACCCCTCGCCCAACGATTCGTCGTGCCCTACCTTGTCTGCTGCATTGCCGTTGCTGCCAACCGAGGGGCCGTTTGCCGCCAGGGCACGGGCTTCAGCAACCGGCGCAGCGCCCGTCAAAAGCTTGTGACCGTGGCCGTTTGCGCCATTGCTGTGCGCTGAATTCGTTATCAATTTCCGTTCAGTGATAGACATGCCGATTCAAAAAAAGAAACTAGATGTCGGATGTTGGATGTCAGATGTTGGACAGAACAGCTTTCCGGTTCTGGGCTAACATCCAGCATCTAATATCTGACATCTGTTCCTCGGTAGCTGTTACTTTTGCCATCTTGCTCCAGACTTCCGCTGTCCAACCTAAGCCAAACTTGTCTCATTACTATCTCTACAAAGAAAAGTTCCGGGCGTGTTGAAAGGGACTTTTGAAGAACGACGGACAAAAGTCAGACGATTGACAGCGAATGCCGCACCCATTTGCTGCTGAAGTAACGAGTCGCGCGGCGCACATCGTATTCAATCTGCCGCTTCAACTCTTCGATGGACTTGAATTTTCGCTCAGCGCGCAGACGGTACAGGAAGCGCACGCGTACCACATCGCCGTACAAATCACCGCTCCAGTCCATGATGTATGTTTCCACCGACGGCGCGCCCGCTTCCTCGAACGTCGGTCGCGCACCGATGTTGGTCACGCTGCGCCGCCAGACACCTTCAATCAGCGTCGCCGTGACGTACACGCCACTGTCGGGTATGACGCGGTTCTGCGGTTGCAAGTTGGCCGTCGGAAAGCCGATGGTGCGACCGCGCTCGTGGCCGCGGACGACGCGCCCCTCGACACCATAGGGCCTGCCGAGCATTCGCCGCGCGAGGCCGACGCGGCCTTCAGCCAGCAATTCACGAATCCGGCTGGAACTGATGCGCTGGCTGCGCAAGCGCACCTCCGACACCTCGTCAGCGTGAAAACCGAGACGCCCGCTCACTTCCCTAAGCAGGTCGATGTTACCTTCACGGTTGCGCCCGAACGCGAAGCCGCGACCGAGGTAGACTTCTCTGGCCTGCAAGCGGTCGCGCACCACGTCGCGGAGAAACTCTTCGGCGCGAACTCGCGCGAACTCTTCGGTGAAGCGAATGACGATGGTCTGTTCGACGCCGAGCACGCCGAAGGCTTCGATCTTTTGGTCGAATGTTTGTAGGTGCGGCGGCTCCGTCTCCGGGCGCAGCACCGCGCGCGGGTGCGGGTCAAATGTAATCACGGTCGGCACCGCCCCGACGGCGCGCGCGCGTTCAACCACCGTCCGCATGATGCGCTGGTGGCCGAGATGCACGCCGTCAAACACGCCGAGCGTCAGCACAGTCGGGCGCGCAATCTCCGCGTTGTCGGTTCCGTGAAAAAGCCTCATATAACAACAAAGGATGAAGGATGAGGGATGAAGGATGAATAAAAATTAGAATACAGAATGCAGCACACAGCACACAGAAGAAAAGAAGCCGCCCCTAATCTTCGACGTTCTGTATTCTGTGTTCTGTATTCTTGGATTCATCCTTCATCCTTCACAATCAGTCCGTCATACGCGAACTCGACGCCGTCGGGTAGCAGTGGCGAGTCGCGTGCGTGCATAAAGTCATGCGCGAGGTGAGTCAGGTACGTCCGGCGCGGCTTGAGTTCCGTGATGTATTCGAGAGCGCGTTCGAGCGCGAGGTGTGTCGGATGCGGCCTGACGCGCAGGCAGTCGAGCACCAACACATCGAGGCTACGCAATCCATCCATCGTCGCCGGCGGAATCTCACTCAAGTCCGTGGCGTAAGCGAAGTCGTTGAAGCGATAGGCAGCAACCGGCAGGCGACCGTGAATCACTTCGAGCGGAGTGATCTGCAAATCTTTCGCGAGGCAGAACGGCGCGCCGGCTACGACGGTATGCGCAACGATCTGCGGCAGCCCGCCGCCGAAGTGCGATGGTTCGAAGATGTATTTGAAGATGCGGCGGAGGTCGCACCACGCCGGTTCGTTGGCGTAGAGCGAGAGCGGGCCGTGGCGGAAGTTGAGCGGGCGGATGTCATCGAGTCCGAAGATATGGTCGGCGTGACAATGCGTAATCAGCACCACGTCAACCCGCTTTAATCCATGACGTAGCGCCTGCTGGCGAAAGTCGGAGGACGTGTCGACGAGTATCGTCTGGTCGTCGTGCTCGATCAGCACCGAAACTCTCAGGCGCTTGTCGCGCGGGTCGTCCGACGTGCATGTCTCGCACTCGCACCCGATGGACGGCACACCCGTCGATGTTCCCGTGCCGAGGAAAGTAAGCTTCATAGAACAGTTTTCAGTTTTTAGTTTTCAGTTTTCAGTATGCTCGGTGACGCATGACGCCGTTTACACCGTGGTAAAACCGGTAACTGCTCAAAACTGAAAACAGAAAACTGAAAACTATCTCCCCCCGGTGATGTCGCCGCCGGTGAACCCGCGTGGGCCGGCGGGCGACGGGCGCGCCGAGGTGAGCGAGACATATTGCATGCGTAGTTCCGCGAGCAGTCCTTCGAGCAGTTGCCCCTCTTGCGCGGAGAGAGTGCCGCGCGTTTTGTCGCGCAACGTGCCGAGCAGGTCGATACAGTGCTTGGCGAGCGGAAGGTCGATGCCGCGCCCCGCCATCCCCGGATGCTCCGTCAAACCAAGCGCGGCGGCAGCCGGCGAAGCGATAAACATCACGAGGTTGACGAAAGACTCGTCGCCCATCTCGTCGAGCATACCGTCCGGTTCGGCCTCCTCTCCTGCTGCCGCTCCCGACATGATGTCGCTATCCACGGTGGGCGGTTGATTGGGCCTCACCTCCGGCGCTGTGGCCGGCTTGGGCGCACCGGCAGCGGAGGCGCCTTCACCGACGATGAATGCGGGCGCTGAATCATTAGACGGTGCGTCCTCGCGTTGCACGTCGCGCGGCGTGCCGTCGGTGTTGAAAAGGCGGCGGTCGGTGACTTTGAAGTTCGGTCTTTCTTCACTCATGGCATTATTCGTTGGCCCCGCGCGGTGCGTCTCGGCAAGGCATTGCAACTCTCTTTGATTGAAGTTTTGATTGCCCGTCGATGGTATCACCCATCTTCGCGCCCCCGCAACAAACGACTTGGTGAGTCGGGAGTCAGGAGTCTGAAGTCTGGAGTCAGAAGACCGAAGCGAGGCCGATGGAGTCGGGCTGTCGTCCCCAGATACACGCAGGTGCGATTGCCCATCGGGGGCTTTTGACTTTAGACTCCAGACTTTAGACTCCTGACTTTATTTATAGGACTTTGTGATGACCGCAACGTTTGATGATTTAGTGACGCTGATGGCGCGCCTGCGCTCACCCGAAGGTTGCCCGTGGGACCGCGAGCAGACTTACGCGACGCTCGCGCCGATGCTGCTCGAAGAAGCGTACGAGGCTTTCGAGGCGGTCGAGGACGCGCGCGAGGGTCGCCCACTCGAATTGCGCGATGAACTCGGCGATCTGCTTTTTCAAATCGTGTTCTACGCGCAGGTCGCACGCGAGCGCGGCGAGTTTGCGGTCGGCGATGTGATCGACGCGATTCACACCAAGATGGTGCGCCGTCACCCGCACGTCTTCGGTGATGCCAACGCCGCCGACTCCGAAGAAGTTCTGCGCAACTGGGAAGTGATTAAAGCCGAAGAGAAACGCGCGGCGGGAAAAGCGGATGGCGACGAAGCGGCGTCGCTACTCGATGGTGTTTCGACGAAAGCGCCAGCGCTGATGGAAGCGCACCAACTCGCGACTAAAGCGGCGCGCGTCGGCTTCGACTGGCAACGTCTTGAAGACATCTTCGACAAGCTGCACGAAGAGATCGGCGAACTGCGCGCCGCGATCAAAGAACAAGCAGCGACCAACACGACGTTAAGTGAAGCGTCAACCACAGAGCCGGGTGGGGCGGCGGCAGGTAACGCGGCAAACGAAACGCGGGTGCGTGAAGAGGTCGGCGACCTGCTCTTTGCCGCCGCCAACATCGCGCGTCATCTGAAGGTCGAGCCGGAGGCCGCGCTGAAGTTAACGAATCGGAAATTCCGCCGCCGTTTTCGTTACATCGAACGGAGCTTTGCAGCGCGCGGCCACGCGCTCGACACCGCGACGCTCGCTGAAATGGAAACGCTCTGGCAGGAGGCTAAAGCCCACGAACGGCAGCCTCTCTCAACTCTCGCGGCGACTTGCCCCACCTGTCACGCCGAAGTCGGTGAAGCCCAGTTCTGCCCGGAGTGCGGCACGCCCGCGAAGCCCACGCGCGCACCTTGCGCGAATTGTGGGCGACAGATCGCCGGCGGTGCGCGGTTCTGTCCGGAGTGCGGAGCAGCGATGGCAGAGGTCACAGCGACGGCCATTGAATCATCCGATGCGCCGCCGGCGAAAGATTCTGCGTGATAACTCGCCAACGCCACCCGCCAGCTGATGGTCCGAAGGCCAAGAGATGAGCTGCGGATTGACGCGGATATACGCAGATTCCATCAAGTATTTTTCTGATCCGCGTTTGTCCGCGTCGATCTGCGGCCTTCTTTTGTCTCCCCAGACTGAGCCACTACTACCTGCCACGGCTACTCGACACGGCTACACAAGCGCCGCGATTTCCTGTTCGAGGGCTTGCAGTGTACGCCGTAACATCACGCGATGGGCGTCGCTCGTTGCCCGCTCCAGTTGCGCATTCGTGCGTGCGCTGGACAGGCGCAGAGACTCCAAGCGTTCCAGTCGCGCACGGACGGCGGGCGACGTTTCAATCTGCCTCTGCCGGTCGGATACGCGCTCGTCAATCTGCTCCATTTGATCCGCGACAGCTTTACTCTCCCATCCTCTCGCCATCTTTTCGTTCTCCAATATTGTTTTAGAAATAAAGCGAAAGACCCGCTTTTTAATGACGGGTCTTTCGCGTGCGCTCATTCATCGGGTCGCCGGCGCGGCCCAGTTTTTAGTCGGCCAGTTGAATCGAACTGATGATGTTTTGAAAAACGCGCTGATAGCTACGGTAATCGGTATCAGGCGCGATGGAAATCGCGTAGAACAAATTACCGTCGCGCAGTTGCGTCGTATAGACGGTGACGTACTCGTTGCGGCCCGTCACGCTGGAGCGACCGGCGAGCGTCACACCCAGGCCGTTGCGCCCGCCGACGTTGGCGCGCTGAGCACGACCCTGTGCCCGAAGGCCCTGGTTGCCCCGCAGCAAATCGTTGATGTAATCGTTGGTCGCTTGGTTCAGGTCGTTGCTACGCGCGTTTGCAATGCCGACCATCACACCGTGCGTGAAGTCCCCGCCGCTCTGCGTCTGGTTGTACGCGCCTTCGGGTGCATACGTCACGGAGGATCCGTCGCCGCCGAATTCGCGCCAATTCTCCGGCACGCTGATGCGGAACAGATTGTTGCCCCCGGTGTAGGCGCGATAACGGGTTGAGGGAAACTCGACTTGACCGCGACCACCCTGTGGTTGCGGGTAGCGTCCATCGTTGCCGCCACCCTGCGGTTGCGGGTAACGCCCATCGTTGCCGCCGCCCTGCGGTTGCCGTGTACCACCACGCGCAATCTCTTCCATCGTACGCGCACGCGGCATCCCACGCAGGCGCGACTGAACGTTGGCGAACTGTCGCGTATCGCGACCCGCGCCCGGCTCGACGCGCAACAGCGCCGCCTCTTGGTTGATGCGCTCGTAGCGGTTGCCTGGGTTAGGGTGACTGCTCAGCCATTCCGGCCCGCCGCGTCCGCCCGACTGCTGCTCGATGGTGCGAAACATGTTTGCCAAATCACGCGGGTTATAACCGGCGCGTGCCATGATCTGCGCGCCAAGGATGTCCGACTGCGTTTCGTACTTGCGGCTGTAGCGAAGCGCGCCCGCGCCGAAGCCGATCTGGCTGGCGGTGCCGACCACTTGGCCGATGCCGCCGCCGATCACCGCGCCGGCAATCTGTCCGAGCACCGAGCCAACCTGGTATTTCTGTGTCTCAGTCGCCTGTGCGGTCGCATGGCGTAGCGCGACGTGGCTAATCTCGTGCGCCATCACGCCGGCCATTTCGCCCTCGGTACGTGCTGCCTCGATCATTCCGCGGTTGACGTACATCGGGCCGCCCGGCAACGCAAATGCGTTGATGTCACGCGCGTCGACAACGCGGAAACGGTAGCGGAACTCCGGGTGTTGATACTCACTCGGAATAGCGGCGACCAGCCTGCGCCCGACATCCTCGACGTATGTGGCAATCGATTCATCTCGCAGAATCGGCATCTGCTGCTCGACCTGTTGCGAGGCCTGTTCGCCGGCCTTGATGTCTTCGCGAATATCGTACTTGTTCTTCGGAACTTCGATCCGGGTTTGGGCGAGTGTGGTGAGCGGCGTCACAAAGACGGCAACGGCCATCAGCAACGCGGTCAGGGCATGTGCCCGGCGATTTGAATTATGCATTAGTCTCCCTCCAAATATATGACGCACTCGCGACCGGCGCGTCTTCAACTCAAAATGCGACAGAGCGACAACCTCATCCCGTGTGACGTAAGGTGCCCCGCTCTATTAAGTCAAAGCTGATTCCATCTCCATCTGATTTTGTTGATCGATACCCGCCCGAAGGCCATCGAGGGGAGAGAGGATTTCGTTAATGTCTAACAAGATACTGCGCCGCCGGATGGACGTGAACCAGCCTGATCGACGGTGTTTTGATGACCCATAACGCCGTCTGGTTGGCCTCTTTGACAGCCTCCCGACCGCACGATTATAGAGTTCGTTGCTCGTTTCTTCAGCGCACGCGAGGGTTCACTTTGTAATGTCTTCGGACGCCGGGCGTCACTCTTCAATGCGTGTAGCAAGCACAGTGCCACCGGATTTGACTGGCGGAGTGGGTTACGACCCACTCCGCTTGGAGTGCAAGGCTATTGCCTGCCATGAGCGCGGAGCGCGAACACAGGTCGCACGCAAGTGCAAGCTGCGATAGGTTCGGGCCGGAGAAAGATGATCGTGAGATCGGCGTCGAAGCGTCGAGCGACGTATACTCTACTGAGGTGGCGCTATCTGTTGATTGAGGCGATTGGTCAATTCATCGAGCGGTGCGATGTGGTGACGCTCGCCCCGCCACACGCGAACCATCGAGACGATCAGGAAGATGGTCGAAGCCAGCCAGAACAGGCTACCGCCGAAACCTGTGCCGGTAATCATGCCGAGAATTTTGAACAGGAAGGTAACGGCGATCATCGCCAATTGAAGGGCCATCCCTTGCGCCGCATGGAATCGGACGCGGGCTTCGTGGCGCGGCACCACCACCAACTCGATCAACGCCGCGACGATACCGATATAGAACGGAGCATACGGCGCGATCAGTGCTAAGTTTTCCGGTAAACCCAGTTTCGTGACGTGGCGCGACGAGGGGGGTTGCGGGTTGAAGTGTTGGGTCGCGGGTTGGGTCTGCGGCGTCGCGGACGCGCCAAATGTTGAGTGGTTCACGGTCGGGGGCTGATGGTGGGTCGGCGGCACAAAGACGGACGGGTAAGAGGTCGGTGGCCCCTCAAAGTGGCGCGTTGGCTCTTCGCTGATTCCGGGCCGCGGCCCATCTCCGTCACGCGCGCCCGTCCGGGCTGCTCTGCCCATCTCTTCGGTGCGTCGCACGAACTCCGGGTCGAGCGGGTCGGTGTCATATTTGCTTCGCTTCTCTTCGATCATTTCAGTACCTTTACGAAACCCACGGCGTGATGGTTTCGGGCCATTTCATCCTTCGATGATATGGTACGCGGAGGGTTCTGAGCGGCCCTCTCGCTCCAAGATGCGAAACGCGCGCAACACCCCGTTCCCGCCTTCGTCGAGGCCGATGATCAAATAGACCGCCGCCGGGTAGAAAGCGAGCCGCACGTCCGTCTCCGACGGGACGGGTTCGGCGGCATTCGGATGTGAATGATAAATCGCCAGAAGTTTTTCGCCGCGCTCGCGCATCAATCGCTGCGCCGCGAATAAACCCTCGGGCGCGGCCTCGTACGCGACCAGCGTATCACGCGCCACATTACGCAGACGATAGATTGTCTGCGCGTCGCGCCCGCGTCCGCCGACCAGTCCGCAGCATTCCGCCGGTCGTGCCTCGCGCGCGTGCGCGAACATCTCTTCAACCTGTACGCGCTGAAGCGTGATGATGTGGCGTGTCCTTTCGTGCCCGCGCCGCTGTCCAATGGTGTCCTACTGCTTCGCCATCCCGATGTGCAATTCGTCCAATTGCTGCGGGTCAATCGCGCCGGGCGCATCGATCATTAAGTCAGCCGCCGACGCCGTTTTCGGGAATGCCATCACGTCGCGAATATTCTCGGTGCCGGCCAAAAGCATCACCAGCCGCTCAATGCCGAACGCGATTCCGCCGTGCGGCGGCGTGCCGTATTCGAGCGCATCGAGAAAGAATCCGAACCGTTCGCGTGCCTTCTCTTCGGTCATTCCGAGCGCCTTGAACACCAGACGCTGCACGTCGCGCCGGTGAATACGAATCGAGCCGCCGCCGATCTCGCTGCCGTTCATCACCGCGTCATATGCTTTCGCGCGCATGCCCTTGAGCAGTTCTGTTTCGCCGCCTTCGACGGCGCGTTCAAAGAGTGGCAAATCTTCGTCAAGCGGCGACGTAAACGGGTGATGCATCGGATAGTAGCGCCCGTCCTCGTCGTTGAACTCGAACATCGGAAACTCCGTCACCCACAGCGGCGCGTATGTATTCGCTGGGATCAACTTCTCGCGCCGCGCGACTTCATTGCGCAGTGCGCCGAGGCTCGCCGCGCCCGTCTTCGATTTACCGGCGACGATCAATACGGCATCGCCATGCTTCGCCCCGGCGGCCTGCGCGACACGCTTCACCGCGTCTTCGCCAATCGCTTTCAGAAGTGATGACGTCGCTTCGTCACCGAGTTTAATCCACGCCAGCGCGCCTGCACCGTAACGTTTCGCGTGCTCCTGCAACTCGTCGAGCGCTTTCCGTGACAGCGCCGCCGCACCGCCGCGCACCGTGATGCCTTTGACCTCGCCGCCCGACGCGAGCGCGGCAGCGAACGGCGCGAAGTCTGTTCCTTCGACTGCCGACGCCAGGTCTTGCAGTTCCATTCCAAAGCGCAGGTCGGGCTTGTCACTGCCGTAACGCCGCATCGCTTCGGCATAGGTGAGGCGCGGGAACGGCAACGGCAGTTCGACGCCGATCAATTTGAAGACGCGCGCCAGCAATCCTTCGAGCAGCGCGTAGACCTGTTCGGGCGTTGCGAAACTCATTTCCAAGTCGAGTTGCGTGAACTCCGGTTGCCGGTCGGCGCGCAGGTCTTCGTCGCGGAAGCAGCGCGCGATTTGATAGTACTTGTCAAGGCCGGCGATCATGCACAACTGTTTGAAGAGTTGCGGCGATTGCGGCAGCGCGTAAAACTTTCCGTGATGCAGGCGCGACGGTACGACGTAGTCGCGTGCGCCTTCGGGCGTTGACTTAATGAGAATCGGTGTCTCGATCTCGGTGAAAGCCTGCTCGTCCATGAAGCGCCGGATTTCCGCGACCGCACGATGACGCAGGCGCAGGTTGGCTTGCAGTTGCGGACGGCGCAGATCAAGGTAGCGATACTTCAGACGCAGGTCTTCACTCGCCAGACCGTCCGACGACGCGACTTCAAATTGAAACGGCGGCGTGCGCGCGTCATTCAGAATGAGAATCTCGCGCGCCTGCATCTCTACGTCGCCGGTTGCGATCTTCGGATTACGCTGCGCCGCGTCGCGCTCGACGACTTCGCCCGTCACCGCGATCACATATTCACCGCGCACTTCCTTCGCTCTGGCGTGCGCGACGGGCGCGGTCTCTTCGTTAAAGACGACCTGCGTGATGCCGTCACGGTCACGCAGATCAAAGAATGTCAGCGGGCCAAAGTCGCGCCGCCGCGCCACCCAGCCCATCAGCGTCACCGACCGTCCGACGTGCTCACCACGCAACGCGCCGCAGGAATGCGTGCGTTGTAATTCTCCTAAATTGTCGAGCATAGTGTTTTGTGTTTCTCAGCCTATGAAAATTGTCTTTTCCAGTTAACCCGCGTGTTCAACCGATCTTTACGTTTCCCTAACTTCAACTCCGCCGCACAACCTCCACCACACAGTCCCGCGGCACCGTCACTTGCGTGCCCTCGCTCATATTCTTCAACGCCACCTGCCCGCTCCTGCGCTCATCTTCGCCGACGACCGCGACGAACTCGATGCCGCGTGACGAGGCGTACTTGAACTGCTTGCCGAGTTTGTCAGCTTCCGGATAGAGGTCGACGCGCAAGCCCTGATGACGAAGTTCGCCCGCCAGCGCCAGCGAGTCTTCGACACTCTCTTCATTCCAAATTGTGACCAACACTTCCGCCGGCGCGCCGCTCACCGTGGGCGGAAACATTTCGCGCTCGGTCATCACGACGATGATGCGTTCGAGTCCGAGCGAGAAGCCGCATGCCGGCACATCCCTGCCGGAAAACATGCCGACGAGATTATCGTAGCGCCCGCCGCCACCGAGACTCCCCGCCAGGTCGGGCACACTGATCTCCATAATCGCGCCGGTGTAGTACGACAATCCGCGCGCGAGGCTCGGATCGATCTTGATCTTCGCGTCCGCGCTGTACGCCGCCGAGAGTCTGACGATTGACCGCAACTCGTCGATGCCGAGCGCGCCCGATTCATGATCGCCGATGAACTCAACCAGACGCCCGATCACCGCTGCGTTCAAAGCGTCGGCTGGTGTTATGTTTCCTTCTTCAACGTCGATGAGTTGCGCCGCTCGTTCAAGCGCCGTCAGGTGTTCAAAGAATGTCAGCAGTCGCGCGCCGCTCTCCGCCGCGATGCCGCGCTCCGCAAGTTCCTTTGTCACGCCCTCGCGCCCGATCTTGTCCAGCTTGTCTATCGAGATGAGCGCCGCGCCCTGTTGCTCCGCCGCGATGCCCGCCGCGTCAAGCACGCCGGCCAACACCCGCCGGTGATTAAGTCGAATCGTAAAATTGGTGAAGCCGAGTTTCGTCAGCGCCTCGCCCGCCGCCGCGCACAGTTCCGCCTCAATCACCGGCGAGCGCGAGCCGATGGCATCCACGTCGCACTGATAGAACTCGCGGAAGCGACCGCGCGCCGGCCTGTCCGCGCGCCACACGGGTTGAATTTGGTAGCGCTTGAAAAACTTCGGCAACTTGTCGCCGTACTCCGCGACGACGCGCGCCAGCGGCACCGTCAGATCGTAGCGCAACGCAAGGTCGGCCTCGCCCGTCCGCTCGTGCTCGCCGCGTTTCAGGATTTTGAAGATTAGTTGATTGCCTTCCTCGCCGTACTTGCCCATCAGAGTTTCGATGTTCTCGACCGCCGGGGTCTCCAACGGCTCGAAGCCGTAGCGCTCGTACACCTCTCTGATAATGCCGATAACGTACTCGCGCCGCCGCACGTCGGCAGGCAGAAAGTCGCGCATCCCGCGCGCTGGTTGTGTTTTTGCTGACATGTTTGTTAGTGGTGACAGGTGACAAGTGACAGGATATAGAATCGTAAGTTGTTCGATGATGAACAGAAGCTGCTCTTCAAGATGGATAGCTCTTACCCGTCACTTGTCACCTGTCACTTCAATAGTAGAAATGCCGCGCGTCAACGCCCCGCTTCTTCTTTGTACGCGCGTGTGTATTCGATGTAGTTCCGCCAGTAGACCTCAAGCCCGGTGGCCTCTTCATCGGTCAGCGCACGTTTCACTTTCGCCGGCACACCGATGACGAGCGAGCGCGGCGGCACAATCGTGCCCGGAGCGACAAGCGCGCCCGCCGCGACAATTGATCGAGCGCCGATGCGTGCGTCGTCCATCACGATTGATCCCATCCCGATCAGACAGCCGCGCTCGATGTAACAGCCGTGCAGCGTCACGTTGTGGCCGACCGTCACTTCGTCTTCAAGAATCG
>JALZJL010000445.1 GCA_030859785.1 Acidobacteriota bacterium | reverse complement strand
CACTTGCAAACGCCATCAAAGGCGCACGAGTGCTCAACGCCTTTCGGCATCATTGGAATCTTCACATCGTGGTGGGTGTGTATGTTCCCAGGATGGTATAAGTGCTCAACGCCTTTCGGCATCATTGGAATCTTCACCGCATGGGGAGCAACGTGTGTGGTTGCCGTGGTTTACGAGTGGTGTTGCGGGGATCGGTGTCCGGCTCGCGGTAGTTGGTCGGGCAAAGGCTCCCAGCGGTCGCCGCCGCGCCCTTAAAGCCTGCGAAATCGCGCACATCACCTGTACGCACGTACCCGTGCGCTCGTCTCCGCACAGTAACTCTTTCGCACGCTTGCGGTTTGCTCATTTCATCTCCCTTCCGGTAAGCCACACGCCGAGGTGCGTGCGCCCGCCCGACTCTCCTGAAAAAGCCCGCCCGTCACGGTCACAGGAAGGCAAAAGTAAAAAGGTAAAAGGCAAACGTGACTGCCCGTCACGATAACCTCTGTTTCTATCCCCGTCCCTGGAAACTCCGGCTCAGGTACTCGAACCGACAGAGCAAACTGCCGGTTCTTCATTCGTGCGATTCGTGTCATTCGTGGCCGACAACCTACGCAATCTCGAAACTGTGGGACTCGTCCAGCCACGACTCAGGACGGTTGTGTGCCGCGACGCGACGCTCGCAACCGTCGCACAGACTGAGGATCAGCAGCCGGTCGTCCTCCGTCATGATCTTCTCCAACTCCCAACGCAGACGCTCGGCCTGCCGCGCCGTCAGCCGGCAACGGAAGATGCTGTACTGCAAGCGTCGCCCGTACCCATGCACGATTTTATAAACCCGCCGCCAACGCTTCGGTTCGACGATGTCATAACAGATGATGTACCAATTTTTACTTTCAGCCATACTCTCTCACGGCAGCATCAAGGTCAACGCAGACGCATTCGCGCAAACAATCCGCCCTCGCCTTTCATCCATTC
Organism: Acidobacteriota bacterium; assembly: GCA_030859785.1. Lineage (GTDB taxonomy): Bacteria > Acidobacteriota > Blastocatellia > Pyrinomonadales > Pyrinomonadaceae > JACDEG01. The sequence continues at coordinate 11,690 of JALZJL010000445.1, read as the reverse complement.
CTTCTCCAACAGTCTGACTTCCAGTTCAAGCAGACGCGAGTACGACAGCGAATGACCGATCACCGGATGCTTCCATTTGTCGGCCTTGCGCCGTTCATAGACGCCGATGAACTTCTTCCTTCCCACATCCGACAGCCACACCTGTTGACCCGCGACCGTGAAATCCTCGTCCACATCCCACTGCCGACGATTGATCGAAGCGATGACCGGCAGGTCAACCAGCGGCACGCGGAACAATTCCATCAGATCGAGCGCGAGCGGCGGGGCCTGTGTGCGCGGCTGATGATAAAAGCCGAGGCACGGATCAAGCCCGACCACGATGATCGCGTTCGTCACGTCCTTCAACAACAGCGCATAGCCGTATGACAAGAGCGCGTTGGCACGATCACGCGGCGGCCTGCGACTGCGCCCGTCGGGTCGCATCTCTTCGCCCGCCTCCGCGACGATCACATGCGGCAGCGCCGCGAAATAGTGTGCGCCGACGCTGCCCTCGTACCCGCGCACCGAATCAATGTTCGTCGCGCGCGACATCAGCCCCAAAAGTTTCCGCATGCCTGAGATAGCCGTCATCACTTCCGCGACCGCGCCACGCCCCACGTCCCGGCTCGCGCGCAGCAGCATACTCAACTGCCCACGCGCCCGCGCCTCCGCCAGCTTTCGTGCGAGTCGCAGACAGAACTCTTCATCCGTCAACGCGCGATACTGACGGATGCGCCGCTGCACCGACCCCGCGCCCGCGACCCACGCGCCCGTGTAGCGCCCGCCCGTCGTCACCCAATGCACGCCCACTTCCCGCTCCGCACACAGCCTGAGCGCCTGCGTCGTGATCTGCGCGAAGCCGTGCAGCACCACCTGCCCGATTTCCTGAACGGGATGACAATGTGCCTCTTCGTCCTTCGCACTGATTTCCAAACGGTCGCCCTTGCGCCCGACTCTCGCCCCTTGTGTTAGGACATGCAGCGTCCGTCGATCATCGTCCGCCGGAAACAGTCTCAGAGGCGCGTGCCCCAACACTCTTCCCGACACCGCCGCTTCCGACATCGTTTCCAACAACATCGTTGGCAACATCACGTCCGACATCATGTCCGACTGCGCCTCCGGCAGCGCCTGCAATGCTTCGGCCAGTCGCGCCTCTTCCGGCAGACAGACCGGCGCGAGCGAACACTTAACGCACAGACGTTCATTCGTCGTCACCGGCGGACGCTCGATTGACGCCTGCAACTCCCTCGCTCTTTCCAGCGCCCGCTCCAATCCGGCGCGCGCCGCGTCATCGACGGGGACACGCACCATCACATTATCCGCGTGATACCGAACGCGCCCTTCTGTCACTTCACGCCCGGCGTGCTCCTCGATCAGCGCCGCATACGCGACCACCTGCAAACGGTCGCTCGGCCACGCTTCGGGCGCGCCGTCTTTCCCGCGCGCCGACCGCCCCCGCTTATGTTCGTATGGAATCAGCATCCCATCCCGCCGCCGCACGCAATCCACCTTCCCCACCAGCCCCCACCATCCACTTTCGAGATTCAGCGTCAACTGCTCATCCCCATCCTCCTCCCGCTCAATCTCGACATGGAGCCGCCGCCCCGCATACACCCGCTCATCCGCGACGCGAATCTGCTCCACATTCTCAAGGTAATAAAGCCGCTCACAGTACGCCAGCGCGTGCAGGGCGTGAATGGGAAGTGAATGTTCCATGATTTGAGGGTGCAATTTCTATTCTTCGCTTGCCTAGTGTTTCTTTTCGATTGTTTGCCAAGCTGCATTGAGATCATCTGTTAGTGAAAACAATTTCGCGTTAGAGCAATTGTTTTCATGCGTATAATCCGTCCACACTGACAGGTGATAGTAGCGATCTTCTTGCTTCATCCGTTGTGGATCGAGCGGACTGAACCATAGACAGCCGTCCGGCTTCGGCACAGTCTCAAGTCGCTCAAGGAAGAAATTGTTATCGCCCATGAAGGGCAAGCCCCAGTAATAATTGAGCGACTGCGGGTCGTTAATGCCTTGTTCGACTAACGATTCAAGTTGCTCGTCATCGAGTCCGATGTAACCTTCAAGGTTTATCAAGACTTCCCGCCAGTAAACGCCGATGCGTTCCGATTTGCTTCCCTTCGCGCGTTCTTTCTCTTCAGCCCTTTTCTTCTTGTCATCTCCTTGCGGAATGCGATGCAGTTGTTGGAAAACTCTACCCCGGCGCGGTTCGCGCGGTTTGTCCGGCTTATCTTTTATTCGCATCATGCCGATGGCGATTTTCGCGCCGAGAAACTCTTCTTTGCGTTCGCGGGCAATGCCCGCCAACCCAAGCAGCAATCCGTAAGCGGCGGAGTGCGTGAGAAAAACGGAGGAGGACAGCATCTCCATACTCTGAAAAGGTCTGAATGCACCGAAGGGGGCTTTAAAATGAAGAAACATCGTCATTCAGTTTTCTCCTTTTCAGGAACAACAAGTCCGGCATCGAAAATCAATTCTTCGATTGCTTCGAGTGGCGTTTTGAACAAACGAACTTTGTTTAGTTCCGTCTGCTCTGTCGGCTGAGTTTTCTGCCCCGTTGGTTGGGATTGCGGCGATTCGCCTGCGTTCGAGTTCGCTCTTTTGTAGAGGGGGAGCGATTTGAGGCTGTCGTTCTCTCTGACGATATTTCCCCCAATATAAAACTCGTCACCGAGCAAACGATCACCCTTTAAAGCTTCGAGTAGTTCGCGCTGGCTCACCTGTCGCTCAAGACGGTAACCGTAAAGATCAAAATCAGGCGTGCGTCGCGTTGTTAGCCGCAGAATGATTGAGACCGGGGCGAAGGGAAACATCGCGCGAGCGTGATTGCCGCCGACACCATTTAACTCACTAATCGCCCTTAGCAGCTTTGCCGTCCAGCGTCGGTTGTTCGCTTCGATCTCCGTGCGTCGCTCGTTAGTTCCATTGAAGTTTGGCGGCGTTTGTAAATCGTTAAGATTTAATCCGAACGGATATTGATACGCGGTGACGTGGACTCCACGATAAATAATTGCTGAATCGCGCAGAGCCTTTTTTGCATCGCCCATCCAGATTTGCGGAGACTGATGCATCGTCTCGTCGTTGTCTTCGTAAGGAGTAACTGAAACTGCATAATTGATGCGCAGCACTGAGTCACCTTGCTTCTGTGGTTTCAGCTTTTGGCTTGCCCCACGTCCTTTAGCGGGTTGGGTGTTTTCGTTGGCGTCTTTCGATTTGATGTTGAGAAACCCGAACATCTTATCGTCGGCGTATTCTATCGGGTCATTCTCTTTCGCAAACCTCACCGCAAGTTGGTCGCTGTCATAAACGCGCGAACGATTTGACGGGAAATCATCACCGCGTAGCATTTCACGCAAGCGATTGCGGATTGCTTCGGCACTGTAAATCGTGTAGTCGTGTCCGTCTGGAAATCGCAACCTTTGTAACGGCGTGTGATTTCCTTCCGAATCGCCGCGATAGTTTGCGGAGGGCGCAACGCCGGTCAGCACCGCGCCGAAGATGTTGTTACGTTTCGTTAGATTCATCGCTTATTCCTCACTTTCTGCTTCGTCGTAATCGTTGATTTCTTCGTCCGCGTCGTTCACCGGAACAGATGACCCTTCTGCTTTCGGCGAAGCGTAGTAATCGCTGCCGCCAACGGAAGAGATAGACATCAAGACCAGACTTTTGCCGCGTTCCCAGAGTTTTGTATCGTGAAGATATGGGAAAAGCAGCCGTTGCTGTCCGGGCATGAGTTGTCCATAAGGCTTCATGCATAAAGTTTCGGTGAACAACCGCGCAAATTTCTGCGGGTTGCGGCATCCGCGAAACTTGATGAACGAGTCTTCGGCTACCTGCTGTTTCCGCTTGAAGTAGTCAGCCGCGACTTTTCGGAACTCTTCCTCTTGGTCAGACAAAGACAAACTCCCTCTGAGTTTTTCCTTTACCTTCTTCCAGCGATTGTAAAAATCCAACTGGTATTCAGGTGGAATATCGCTTTTGTCGCGGGCGCGGTTGTTGATGTAATTTCTCGTTATGTTATAGATCAACTCCACAATGTCAGGCGGCACATACTTCTTTGCCTTTGCGGAATTGCCGGTTTGTGGGGAAGCATTGCTTTCCATTTCTCTTTCTTTCTCCTTCCTAACTTTCTCAATATGTTGCTGCAAATCCTTACGAACGCTTCTTGCCATCTGCCGCGACTCTTTAATCAATTTCGGCGAAACGCTGCCCGCCGACTCGCGCATCACGAAAAGCTCTATCGGATACCGCGCAGCAAGACGGTCAAAACCTTCGTACCACTCACGCCCACGTAAGAGATTTTCAACACGCAAGGCGCGGTAAGGAAATGATCGGATGCTGTTGATGTGTTCGCTGTATTTATCGAGATTGTCGCGCGTTTCAACATCGAGCGATTGATTCAAGACGTTGATAACGATGGTTTGCTTGTTCTGTTTGTCGGCTAGGCGAAAACTGAAAACCTCAACACCTTCCACGCCGCGCACCCGTTCTTCGACGGTCGCTTGTGCGAACTGCGGGGCGATGAAGAATGCCAGCATTCCCTCGCTCGGGGTGCTGATGAGTAAATCATCATGTGTTCTTCCATCTTTAGGGTCTTTTCGTCCAACGAAGCTTCCGATGAACTTATCAGCAAATCTTTTGACATGGCTGACGGTAGGAACAACTATCACTGGCGCACCCCACACGCTTTGGCATTCAAGCCTCTTCTCGCTGCTTTTTTTGTCGCGCTCGATTTTGAGGCTGACGGGCTTAAAGGTCGTCGCCGCGATTGAAGCAAAATGTAAAAGCAGCGCGTCCTCAGCCGATTCTCGTAACGGCGCTTCTTTGAAATCTTGCGTGACAGCATTAAGGTACAGATTCTTCGTGATGCCAGCCCATCGCTTCTCCAGCGTGGTCGCACACAGCGCGTCCCATACTTCTTTTGCGTTAGCGTTGACCGTACCCGACGACTCAATCTTAAACGAAGAACCTCTCGTGGGCGGACTTGCATAGTAACAATCCCACGTTGCTTGTCGTGTCTGCTGTTGCCATGCTTCGGGTGCACCGAAAACTCGTAGGTAATCAAACAACGGATAAAGTTCTTCATAGGTATATTCGATCTTTTCTTTCTTTCCGCCAGGAAGTTTTTTCTTAGAAACTAATCGCCTCGTTTCTCCTTCTTTCTTCTTTTTGCCAGGCTTCATTCTTACCCAAGTCCCACGATACCGTTCGCGCATGAGCGAAAAGAAACTCTCCTCGGTAAAGTGAATCTTCAATCTGCGCCCGCCATCAATCAACTCACAATCAGGGATGACATACTCCGCTTGCTCAACTTCTGCCATCCCTTCTTCGCGCAGCCGTTTCATCGCCTCAATTTGCAGATAGAGTCCAGCGATTCCCGCTCGATGCTGCGCGCCGTACTTTGGATTGAACGGGTCATAAACGATAGGTTTGGGTTCGCATGGTGTCACTTGACTGATTTGTTTTTTCTCACGTTGTTTTTTAGGGGCAGATTTTGTGCTCATCATCCTTGCCTCTCTCGCAGTCCATAGTTTTCGCAATAATCGAAGCGCAGCGGCGTCTGTTCATCATCAACCACTCTGACCCAAGAACCTTCTACTGTCTCGGTGAAGCGATACGGAGCTTGAAGGATTAAGCCGGTCGTCGGTTGTCGTTCGCGTTGCAACTTTAAGAAGGATGGAAGCCGCGACTTGAGGACGGCGGAGACGGCGTAATCATCAGTTTCGCGGAGCGGCAAAGAGTATGCTTCCCAAGTAGGTGCGGTAAAAGAGCATCCGACCCAAGGCGGTTTTTCAATGGGCATTTTCTTCAACGCATCTGCAAGCTGCGTTTGGCTCACGTCTTCTAAACCGGATGACTTTTCTAATGTATCTAACAGTTTCTCTCCCGTCTCGAAAAGGTTTTCCTCGTAAGGCAGAGAAGAAGTTAGTGATCTGTAAATATGCACCTCACCGCTTTTGTTCAAAGAGCGTGGCTCTCGTTGGCGGTTACACCGTCCCATGCGTTGAATGAGCGACGGCGCGGGCGCAACCTCCGTGATGAGCACGTCCGCATCAAGGTCAAGACTCATCTCGCATACCTGCGTCGTGACGGCGACGATTCTTTGCGTCTGCGAGTCTTTGAATTTCAGAACAACCTTATTATGTTGCTGCCTGCGATGTTCGTACATGAAACGGCTGTGGTAGCAGAGCGCATCCACATCCTTCAACATCTGCGCGATGAGAATGCAACGATCAACTGTATTAACGACCCACAAAACTTTGCGATTGTCGTGGTAAGCATCACGCGCACGCTTTATCAAATCGCTTGTTTCAAGCGGAACGTCTTTCGAGTCTAGCTGCGCTTCTTCGTGTCGGCGTATGCGATAGCGCGGTTTGTTACCCGACTTTTGTACCTCGTCAAGATATGCATCGCCTTCTCGTGGATAGACGCGCAGATTTTTCACTTCCATCTCCAACTTCCTTAGCCGGTCACGCTGTAACGATGCTGTCATCATTAAAACGGGAAGGTCGAAGTTTTTTAGAAACTCCAGCAGCGCAGAGAACATCGCATCGTCGAAGCTGTGTATCTCGTCAATCACAACGACGCTGCGGGCGAGCACCGGAAGCAAACAAAGCGATGAATAGCTGTTCTGCATGAAGCCAAGAAAAGCATCTGCTGTCGCGCTGAAAATGGTGTCGCCCCAAAAGCCGATTGCGAAAAGCCGTTGCTTGCGCTCTGACGTGTAGCTTTGCTTACTTCGCTCGTCGTCGGGATTCGTGAACATATCTGTAAGATCAAACACAGCACGGCTGTGAACATTTCCGGCCTTGGGGTCATGCGAAGCATAGTCTTTGAAACCTTCGGTTGCTGTTCCGGTCGTCGGGTATAGGAAAATGGCTTTGGCTGGAGAAAGAAGGGCGAGTTGGGCTTGAATCCATTTGTAAGCGGCAAGGGTTTTACCCGAACCGCATGGCATCAAAAGCAGTGCGCGTTCGCCAAGCGTAGATGCTTCCGTTTGAAATTTTTCCTCTTTGAAGATGAATTTTTCACCGGCGGCGCGGCGAACTTTCCTGACTTCCCACTTTCTTTTAGTGATAATTTTTTGGATGCTTTTAGGTGTGCTGCCTTGTCTAAGCGCGGCTTCAAGCCATGTGGCGGGCGACCATTTGTCGCCTTGCTTCCCGTCAACGCGGCGCAAGCCTGATGCCGCTGCGTCAGCCGCGGTCAGCACTGTGCGTGATGCCTGTAATAGACGGAGAAGCAGTTTCTCGTCGCTTAATCTTTCTTCAAAATCCTCAAACTCTTTTTTGATTCGCTCGCGCCATACACGCACACTCTCGCCCGCGCCCGTGCGCTCGAAATGCCACTCAGTCGGAATCTTGAAGGCGAGCGGCTTAAGTTCAAATGGGGGCGCACACAAACGCGCCAGCAACTCTTTGAAATTGTCGTAATTTGAATGGACGACAAACGGAATGTCACCATTCAGCGGATGTGCGAACAGTGGAATCCATTTAATCTTAGCTTCTCCCAACAGTTGCAGATGATGACCAGCGACAATCAGTCGCGCGATTTGAAAAACGTCATCGGTCACATCTGGCGATTTGGACAGCCATTCTCGAACATCATCCAAACTCATCAAAATAGCTGAAAGGTGCTCGTGCCTGATGTACTGCTTAGCTCCTTTATGGCGGACCGCGTTTTGAAACCCATCGTTAGCTTTTCCGATGTCATGCCATATTGCAGCGAGTTGGACAATGACACGCAAATTCTTCATCTGCTCGTCCGAGAGTTTGAAGAATCGCTTTATATCGTCGGCTTCAACTTTCAAAAGACTCTCAACTGCAAGCACAACATCGGACGTGTGAACGGTGAGGAGACATCCGTCTAGAAAACTGCCTTTCTTCTTTGATTTTGCAAGAAGTATTTTATTCATCACTCCGCTCCATTCAATTTTCTCGAAAAGCGGTTCTTGACGCATTCGGTTTTGACTATCGGATTGAAAATCCCGCAGCCCATCGCCCGTCTTCCGCCGAGGCCGAGAGTTTGGAGGTGGATGGAATCGTCGTCGCCGCTCAGGTCATGGGCGGCGAGGGAGAAGCCGACGATGGTTCGGTCTTTGATCTTCAGCACGCGGCGGCGCGGGCGGCCTTCGTCGTCGTGGGGGAGTTCGAGCGTGGCGGTGATGCCGAGCGCGGCGAGTTGGTGGCGGGCGGCGTCGAGGAAGGACTCAGGCTCCATGTGGTGTTTGATCGTCACGACGCGGGCGTAGAGGGATGCGGCGGGTTGGAGTGGACGCGCCGAGGGGATACCGAGCCGGAGCAGGTGGCCGTCAATGTCGAGTCGCTTTCCGGCGAGCGGCAACAGCGCGGCGTAGCGGTCGGCGGGCGCGCGCAGATATAACGCGGCACCGCGCGTCGGCACCGCGATTATTCCTTCGCGCCACGGGACGCCGCTGATGAGTTCCACCGCCAGCCAGCGCGCGCCGTGCATGTCGGGCAGATGGCGCGTGATCGCAGAGTAGAGCGCGTAGCCGTGATCGGCGGGCAGTCGTTGCCCTTCAACGGGGAAGCGGATGGTGACGTGGGGCATGGTGGCGACGTTGTTCGTGTCGGGTGCGGGCGCGGTTTCAGTGTTCATGTTCAATTCTCCTGGTGCAGTTCCAAAGCACGTATCAATTGCTCGCGGATTATTTTTCTGAGCGCGGCGGGGCGCTCGACGCGGCAGTGGCCGGCGTAGGTCAGGCAGAAGCGGGCGACCGCGGCGAGGCCGTTGCTGCCGACCTGAAAAGAGAGACGCAGTTCGCCGTCCGGTAAATCTTCGCGCCGTTCATCGGGATGGAAGGTGGCGCGCTCACGCATCCAGCGCGCCTGATAGGAATCGAAGATGATACTGACAGTCGTTAGCCGACCGCCGAGAATCATTTGGAAGCCGCGCCGCAGGTAGTTATCGCGGTTCCAGTCGGGAGGCGGGTCGAAGTAATCTTCGGTCGCACGCAGATTGGTGATGCGCCCGGCGTGAAAGACGCGCTCTTCCTGACGATTGTGGTCGAAGGCAATCAGATACCAGTCGCCAGCAAAGTTGTGCAAAAGCAGCGGGTCAGCGGCGCGGTGCGTTAGTTCGTTGCGGTGCTGCGAGTGGTAGTCGAAGGCGACGGTGCGGCGCTCGCCGGCGGCGCGTGCCAGCGCGTGCAGCGTTTCGGGTGCGACCGTGACGTGCGGCGCCTGCTGAAATGTCAGCGCCTCGCCGAGCGTTGTCAGGTTAATGACGATGTGTTCGGGAAGAAATGTCGCCAGCCGTGCTAACGAGCCGCGCAGAAGCAGCGCTTCCGGCTCGTGCCCCGTCGATTGAAGCGCGTGCGCCGCGGTGAAGAACGCGAGCAGGTCGCCCTCACTGATCTTCACCGGCGGCGGTTCCCATCCAAGCACGCGATAGCCCCAGCCGCGGTGCTCCTGATTGTAATAAACGGACGCGCCCCATTCGTCGCGCATTAATTGCAAATCGCGCTGGACGGTGCGGACGCTGCGCTCCAGCCGCGCCGCCAGTTGACCGAGAGTCGGGAAGCGGTTCGCGCTCAACGCTTGATGAAGCGACATTAAGCGCGAGACGCATCGCATGTGAACGCGCGGTTTGGTTGAAGCAGTGTGAGAGGTCATGGCAGGAAGCAGTCTAATCTGTCAGGGGCGACACGTAGTGTCCGGGTACGACTCGAAAACCGTTCTGAAGATTATTTGTGAGTCACGGCTGAACCGACGCACGCCGGCCTGAGTTGTGCAGTGCTGAGAAATTCGGCTCACGTGCGGCGTAAGGAAAGCCAACGGTTAGAGCGTAAGGAACGACGGCGCGTGTGAGACGGCGGACAGCTTACCGATAACGGTCATGCGCGTAAAGAGCGTGCCGCCTTTCGTCCGCTTAACGTTTCACCCGACGGTCGCCCCGCCTGCGACACTTTCAATTTCGCTCGATGGTGTGATTTAGTGAGTTCTGACGGAAACATTCGCCAACGTTTTCCCGCACACTGCCCCTCTCTCGTGACCAAACTCCGGTTTCATTTCAAAGGTCGTGATGATTTTGTTTTCCCTGTTCGTCTGCCTCGCGCTGGCAGTGTATGTGCTCGGAGGCGTCGCTTTGTGGCTGGGCCTCAGTCGCCCGTCGACGGCGACCAACCGCGAGATGCCATTCGTGAGCGTGATCGTCGCGGCGCGTAACGAAGCGCCGGTGCTGCCGCAACTGCTCGAAGACCTCGCGGCGCAAACCTACCCGCACTATGAAGTGATCGTCGTTGATGACCGCTCGACCGACGACACGGCGAAGATCGTCCGTGCGGCGGCAGCGAAGCATCCGGGTCGCTTTCGCCTCGTGCGGCAGACATCCGTGCCCGCCGGCAAGTCGCCGAAGAAGATGGCCCTTCAGAAAGGCGTCGAAGCGAGCCGGGGCGAGTTACTGCTGTTGTGCGACGCCGATTGTCGCGTGCAGCCGTCGTGGGTAATGGGGATGGTGCGCTGCTTCGAGCCGGGCGTCGCGATGGTGCTCGGCTATTCCGAGTTGAGCATCAATCAGACGAGCAGTTTGTTCGAGCGGGTGCAGGCATTCGAGTTTCAGACGCTGGTGGCGACGATGGCGGCGAGCGCGAACCTCGGCCGGCCGCTCTGAGCATCAGGGCAGAACGTCTCGATCCGCCGCACGGTGTTCGACTGCATCGGCGGTTACAGCACGGTGCTGCACCGCGTCGCCGGCGATGACATGCTGCTATTGCAAATGGTCAAGGCGCAGCCCGGCCTCGGGCGCATTGTGTTCGCGGACGACCCCGGCACACGCAATCGCACCTACCCGGAAACGTCTTGGCGCGCCTTCCGCAATCAGCGCGCGCGGTGGGCGTCGAGCGGCACCCACCACTTTCGCGGCGACCGATTGTTCATGGCCTACGCGCTCTGTTCACTGGTGGTCAACATGACGGTGTTGTGCGGCGGATTGTGGGCGTGGGCCGGGTGGCTGCGGTGGCCGGTGTGGCTGGCGACCGTCGCGCTCAAACTCGGAGTCGATAGCATGTTCTTCGCTGCGGCGCTCAGGCGCTTCGACCGGCTCCGGCTGTTACGCTATCTGCCGGTGTGGTTCGTCGCGCAGCCGTTCTACATTCTCGCGCAGGCCGTGTGGAGTCAGCGGCAGCATTGGAGTTGGAAGGCTGACGGGCAGCAACCGCGGCAACCCGTGTTTGATGCAGGAGCAAGTAACTGATGAGGGTGGTGAATCCTGGACGTCAGTCTTTACTTCAATTCTGTTGGCGTGACCACTCGCGCACCGCCCGCAGCCACGCGGTATTCCGGTGGGCTGACGACTGTTGCCATGCTCAACTTCTCCATTTCGTTGATCGCGCGACAGGATTTTACCGCTGACGTTGCTCGATGAGTCTACTAACACGATACCGCGAGTGAACTTTCTGCTTCACTGCCAACGGAAGATACGCAGCGCGATGATGAAGCTGGCAACGCACCATGCGAGCAGCACGGCGAGCGCCGCCCAGTTGGACGCGAGCGGCGCGCCTTCGTTAATCACCGCGCGCAGCGAATCGTTGATCGCCGTCAGCGGAAGCGCCTTGATGAATGGCTGCGCGAACTCCGGGAAGCGCGCCGACGAGAAGAACGTGCCGGACAGCATCCACATCGGGAGCATCACAAAATTCATTAACCCGGAGACGCCTTCAACCGTCGTCGGGCGCGCCG
>JALZJL010000443.1 GCA_030859785.1 Acidobacteriota bacterium | reverse complement strand
CTCTGAGGCTCGTGGTAAACGATATTAAATTTCTCAGTACTCATAGGCCAAGACTAGCACACCCCCAGCATGAACTCATGAAGCCGGCTAACTTTGAATCTTAGCACCCGCCGCGCATGGTCACATCAACCCCCTCGGGGTCGTCCTCAACACCACTCGCCCCACCGCGCCATTTTGCATATCGCTGGTCACAGGCTTCGTCATGTGCCTGCTAGACGGCTGCTCTCAGGGGGCCCTGTGCGTGATGGCGACATGCGCGGGGCGTGTGACGCGGAAGCCATCCGGTTAAACGGAGGTTTCACACATCATCTACCTCGCACCAGTTACGTATCTTGGAAAGGTAATAGTATGACCATCTCGTAATCAAGGCCACACAAGGCATCAAAGTGAAACCTCAACGCAGCACCGTCTTCATTCAGCTACTAAGCAATAAGTCAGTATATAAAGGCCTGAAAGGCAAGCGCTGACGGGTCGAGTTAAGGGCCAGCGCGCGGGCTATGGCTCTCGAAACATTCAGGGAATCGGTTGTTCTTCTGCTTCCACCCAAGCGTCTCAACCTGATGTGATGAAACAGATGACTCTCCCTTGCCGCGCGGCATAAACTTGCGCTCAGGCTTGAATGCAAGAAAGGAGAGTCACCATGACCATCTATTGTGGAGTAGATTTCCATACCCGACAACAACTCATCAAGTGGTGCGACACCCAGGATGGCGAGATTAAAGAACAACGCCTTTTTCACGACTCGCTCGACTCGGTGCGCAACTTCTACTCGCAGTTCTCCGGTGAAGTGCTCGTCGGCATCGAGGCGTGCGGCTACAGCGAGTGGTTCGAGCGCATGCTGCACGACCTGGGGCATGAGGTCTCTCGTCGGCGATGCCACCAAGATTAGGCGCCGCGCCCGCTCACGGCAGAAGACCGACCGCAGAGATGCCGAACTGCTCATCGACTTGTTACTCAAAGATGAGTTCCCGCGCATGAACCGCTTGTCCTTCGAGAGTCTCGAAGTCTTGCGGCGGTTACGTTACCGTCATCGGCTGGTGCAGATGCGCACCCGGATGCGGAACTCTCTGCAAGCCATCGCACTTGGCTCCGGCATCACTCTGAAATCGAAGCTAAGGACGAAGCGGAGACGCGCTAAGCTGAACAACTTGCCGCTCTCGCCAGTGCTCAGCCAACAGCGTTCCGACTGGCTGGAGATGATCGAAGAAGTTGAGCGCCGCATCGCCGAAGTCGAGCAGGAGTTAGAGAAAGCCGCCGCCGGTGATGAACGTGTGCGTCGGTTGCGGACGCATCCCGGCATTGGATTGCTGACTGGACTAGCGCTGGTGCACACGCTCTGTCCCATAGACCGCTTCGCCGATAGTCGCAAGGTGACGGCTTACGTCGGACTTGAACCGCGCGAACATTCTTCCGGTGAAAGAAAGCGGATGGGTCATATCAGTAAAGCCGGGTCGCGCGTGTGGCGCTGCTTGCTGGTTGAGGCGGGCATCAAGGCGACGTGGGAAGATGCCGACCTCAAGAAGTTGTACTACCGGGTGCGGCAGCGTCGCGAGCAGGCACGCGCCAAGGTGGCGGTCGCACGCCATCTGCTGATCCACACCTTTATCATGCTGCGCGACGAAATCGACTACCAGGAATTTAAGGTTCGTGGTGCTGAGATGCGGTTCGATGCTCGAACCATTCATAGGCCTCAAGTGCCTGACCACCTGATTGAGCGACCGGCATCAGAGTAGTTTGCAAGACTGAGAACTGCTCTGCATGCGAATTACACCTCATGGGCTGAAGGATGCCCGGATGGATGATTGAGCGCACTGCGATAGTGCGCCTCGAAGGTGAGGCCGTCAGACACCCGACATTAATTTAAGTTAGTGGAAAGCATTCAAGCTCTTTCACAAAACAGTAGCTTTCAAAGTGCGCTGGCGGCACGAGGGGAAAAGTCTGTCTCAATTGCTCTTGACACCCATCATCTGTTTCATGGATGAATGGATACAGGGGAGCAAATTTATGAAGCCGTTAAAGATCGGAATCACAGGTGTACGCGGCATTGTCGGCGAGACGTTCACGCCGGAGTTGGCCGTCGGATTCGCGCAGGCGTTCGGCACGTATATGGACAGGGGGCGCATCCTCCTCTGCCGTGACACGCGCCCGTCAGGGCCGATGGTGCGTTCCGCCGTCTTGGCAGGACTGATCGCCGCCGGGTGTGAGGTGGTTGATCTCGGAATCTGTCCCACGCCGACGATGCAACTTGCCGTCACGTGGTTAAGTGCCGAAGGCGGCGTGGCTGTCACCGCCGGGCACAATCCCTCGCAGTGGAACGCGCTCAAGTTCGTGCGCGCCGACGGCCTTTACCTCAACGTGATGCAGGCCGAAGAATTGCTTGACATCTTTCACCAGGGCGAATTCGCCAAAGCGACATGGGATAAGATCAAGACGGAAGTCAAAGAGAATGACGCGATTGAACATCATCTTGAAATTCTCAAGGGTGCGTTCGATGTGGACGCGATTAGGGCGCGGCGATTGAAGGTGGCAGCGGACTATTGTAACGGAGCGTCTGCGCGGCTCGTCCCACGCTGGCTCGAAAAACTCGGCTGCGAAGTTCTGGGTGTCAATGACGACCTGACAGCACCCTTCCCGCACAACCCCGAACCGAAACCGGCGACGATGGCGCAACTCCGCGCGGTGTCCAAGGCGGGTCGGGCTGACATCGGCTTCGCGCACGACGCAGACGGCGAACGCCTCGGCGTCGTGACCGAAGTGGGCGAGCCGCTCTCGGAAGAATTGACGCTCGCACTCGCCGCCGATGCGCGTCTCAGACAGAGGCCCGGCATCATTGTGACTAACGTGTCGACCGGCAGCGTCGTTGACCGACTCGCCGCGCGTCACGGCGGCAGCGTCGTGCGCACGCCGGTTGGACAGGCTTACATTTCCGAAGCGATGATTGAGCACCGGGCCGTCCTCGGCGGTGAAGGCAGCGGCGGAATCGCGGTGCCCGAAGTTCACCCGACGCACGATAGCGCCGCCGCCATCGGCCTCATCCTCGAACACCTCGCGCGCACCGGCGAACGAATCTCGGAGATGGTGGAAAAACTTCCGCGCTTGACGATGATTAAGCACAATGTCAATGTCGCTCCTAACCAGCTCTACACAATCCTGCAAGGATTGCGCAACGCCATTGAGGGGGAGCAAATGACTTATGACCTGACCGACGGCATCAAGGTGTCGTTCCCTGACGGCTGGCTACATGCGCGCGTCTCAAACACCGAATCAATGATCCGCCTCATCGCCGAGGCCGAAGACGACGCGCGCGCCCGCGACCTACTCAACTGGGCACGAGACAGATTGAAAAAGTGATGAGTACTGAGTGATGAGTTCGGAAGCACGCATGGCCTTTACTCAGTACTTATTGCTCATCACTCAGTACTCAGTTTTATATGCGAGCGATACCGACTCTTAAGATTAGTATTTCTGGCGTGCGGGGCGTCGTGGGCGACTCACTGACGCCGACGCTTTTGACGCGGTTCGCACAGGCCTTTGGCACGTACACCGGGTCGGGGACGATTGTCATCGGGCGCGATCCGCGCACGTCGGGCGAGATGGTCAAGCAGGCGGTCGTCGCCGGATTGCTATCGAGCGGTTGCCGCATCATTGATGTCGGCGTGTGTCCCGTACCGACCGTGCAGTTGATGGTGCGTCAGTATCGTGCGCACGGCGGCATCGCGCTCACCGCAAGCCACAACCCGGCGGAGTGGAACGCGCTGAAGTTCATCGGTCCGACAGGGCTGTTCCTCGGCGGGGGCCAAGCGCGCGAAATGCTCGACATTTATCATCAGGGCGAGTACACGAAAATCTCGGGCGCGGAGATGAGGACGTTTGAAGAAGTGTCGGGCGCAACTGACTTTCACATCAAAACCATCCTCGACGCGCTGGGGCCACTGTCGCCACGCGCGAGGCCGTTGCGCGTGGTGCTCGATTCGTGCAATGGCGCGGGTTCAATCGTCGGCCCGAAGTTGCTTGAAGCACTCGGCGCGGAAGTCGTTCCCATCAATGTGACGCCGAATGGACTCTTCCCGCGCCCGGCAGAGCCGCTGCCGGAAAACATCGGCGACCTGTGCGCGGCGGTGCGAGAATACCAGGCTGATGTCGGCTTCGCGCAGGACATGGACGCTGACCGCCTCGCCGTCGTTTCCGACGAAGGCATGCCCATCGGCGAGGACTACACGCTGGTGCTGGCGACGCTCTACGTTCTGGGCCGTGAGCGCGGCCCGGTGGTCGCTAATCTTTCGACTACCGGCGCGCTCGCGACAGTCGCGGAACGTTTCAACTGTCCGCTCTCGCTGTCTAAGATCGGCGAGGTTAACGTCACCGACGAGATGCAGCGCGTGAATGCGGTCATCGGCGGTGAGGGTAATGGCGGCGTCATTTATCCGCGCATCAACTTCGCGCGCGATAGTCTCGTCGGCATGGCGCTCATCCTTCACCTGCTGGCCGAGACGGAGTTAACCGTCACGGAAGTCATGGGCACGCTCCCGCGTTTTCGGATGATTAAAGAAAAACTGGCGTGTCCTTCGCACAAGATCGGGGTGGTGCTGAAGGCAATCCGCGATGAATACGCGAATTACCCGTTGGTCACACGGGACGGCGTGAAAGTCACGCTGCCCGGCGGCTGGTTTCTCGTCAGAGGCTCGAACACCGAGCCAATCGTCCGCGTGGTCGCCGAAGCCGAGAGCGAAGACCGGGCGAAAGACATCGTCTCCGCCGTCTACGCGCGGGTGCAGGTCACGATCAATTCTTGAGTGCATAATTAGGTAAGGCCGTTTCTCCACGAGCCTAATTTTTTCTGGAATTCATTACAACTCAGAGTACGCAGAGGTCACGGAGCACACAGAGTAAAGACGCTTGGGACATCGGGCATCAAAGTAATACAGACTTCAGTCTGTGGTTTGCTGCGACGGCACAGACTGAAGTCTGTGCTACGACGCTACAGAGTTCTGCAGCTTGCTGTCAGTTAATCAGGAGCGCGTCACATGAATTTTACCATCATTGACTGGGTCATCGTGATCGGCTATCTGCTTGTCTCCGTCAGCATTGGGTTAATCGGCAAGCGATATGTCGGGAATATTTCTCATTACCTCGTCGCGGGCCGCGAGCTTGGTCTCTATATCGGCATTGCGACGCTCGCAGCGACCGAGATTGGCACGATCACCTTCATGTATAACGGCGAGTTCGGCTACAAGTACGGATTCGCCGCCTTCGCCGCCGCGCTCATCTCCGGCCTCGTGATGATTTTCGTCGGGCGTACGGGCTTCATCATCAGCCGGTTCCGCGAACTGAAGCTGATGACCGTGCCGGAGTATTTTGAGGTGAAATACAGCCGGGGCTTGCGCATCGTCACCGGCGTGCTGGTCGCCCTCGGCGGCATCCTCAACATGGGCGTCTTCCTCAAGATCGAGGGCCAATTCTTAACCATCGTGAGCGGCATTGATTCTCGACATTTGGTCACCGTGATGACCGCCATTCTGCTGCTTGAGTTGCTTTATACCGTTCTCGGCGGAATGGTCGCGGTCGTCATCACGGATTTCGTTCAGTACGTGCTGCTGTCGGTCGCGACGGTTCTCGTGACGATTTATGCCGTCTACTATGCCGGCTGGGGAAATATCGTCAACAAGGTCACGACGGTGATGGGCGATGCCGGCTTTGACCCGATCATCAATCCCCAATTCGGCGTGACGTTCCTTATCTGGCAGGTGCTGCTCTGGCTCTCCATACACACCTGTTGGCAGACGACCGCGATGCGCATGTTCTCGACGAAGAACGCGGAAACGTCGAAGCGCGTGATGACGTGGACGGGCTTCATCTTTCTGGGACGCGGCATGCTGCCGATGTTGTGGGGGATCGCCGCGCTGACGCTGTACGGCACGGGCGCACTCGACAAAGGCATTCCCGCCCCGGTCGTCAACGGCCAGACGCTCGCCCCGATTGACGCAATGCCCGCGATGCTGGCGAATATTCTCGGCCCCGGCATCCGCGGCATCGTGGTGGCCGGGATGCTGGCGGCGACGATGTCCGTCAACAGTTCTTACCTTCTCGGCTGGAGCGCCGTCATCTCGCAGGACGTGATCATGCCGCTACGCCGTGTAATGGGAAAGGGGCCGCTCAGTTCACGCCGGCAGATCCTAGTTAACCGTCTGGCAAATCTGTTCGTCAGTCTGTTCCTGATGTTCTGGGGGCTTTACTACACGCCGCCGGGTGCTGTCTATCTGTACCTCAACGTCACGGGGACAATCTTTCTCGCAGGGGCGTTTGTGTGCGTGGTGGGCGGGCTTTACTGGCGTCGCTCGAATGTCTACGGCGGATACCTCGCGATGCTGATGGGCGCGGCGGGCGCCATCATTCCATTCTTCTTTCTGGGTTGGAGCGAGAACGTCACAGGGTTCGCGGCCTTCGGACTCGCCGCCGTCGGACTCGTCGTCGGCTCTCTGGCGCTGAAGCAACAGTCAGCGCCGCCGCAGGATGCCGTGGTCGCAGCCGAGCCAAGCTAACGCGGGAGGGACTATGAGACTCTGGGAACTGTTCTGGACGGCCGCACTGTTGGTCGCCGGCGCGTCATTTGCACTCATCACCGTAGTCGTGACGTTCAAGGGGTTTCACGATTTGCGCGAGTGGTTCGGCAGTTTGACGCGACAGAATGAGGCGCAAAAAAGGCAGTCCGACGACGCGGAAACGCCATAATTGTACGATGTCATAATAGAGGCCGCACATAGCACGGGGAAGTAAGGATGCTCCGACTGGCGTCGGCCGGGTGCTGCCGAAATGAATATTGCTTCCAAAAATCTTTACATTTTCTTTCCGGTAGGATTATATTCTCGCCTACAAACGATGAAGGCAAGAAAAGCGCTAAAGTGGCTAAATAAGCGTTCTTCCTGCACCACCCTTTAAGTATCAACATATTGCACGATGATGTGAACCCGTGTTTTCTCCATTCGAGAAACGGATATAACTCTACCTCCTGTCGAGGGAAGGCATGACACAAAAAAAAGACGCGAAAATATCGAGAAGAGATTTGCTCAAAGCGGGGACTCTTGGGGGACTCGGCATGGCAAGTCTCAGTAGCACTCACGAAGCGAGTGGGGCGCGAGCCGACGCGGAACATCTTCAAGAGTCGCCGACCAAAAACAACTCGGTCATCGGGATGAGGTTCGAGCCGCGTGCGGTCGTCCGCGTCGGGATCATCGGGTTCGGGAATCGCGGCCCCAGCCACCTACGTGATTTGCTCTCGATAGACAATGTCGAAGTCAAAGCCGTCTGTGACATCGTCCGGGAGAAGGCGCTGAAGGCCCAGGCGATGGTCGTCAAGGCCGGACAGAAAGCACCCGATGTCTATGACAAGAGTGATCGCGACTTCGAGCGTTTGTGCCGGCGAGATGATATTGATCTCGTCTACGTCGTGACCCCCTGGGATTGGCACGCGCCGATGGCGGTTGAGGCGATGAATCAAGGCAAGCATGTCGGCGTCGAGGTCGGGGCGGCGACGACCGTGAAGGACTGCTGGGCGCTCGTGAATACATCCGAGAAGACTCGGCGTCATTGCGTCATGCTTGAGAATGTCTGCTACGGCCAGAACGAGATGATGGTGCTTAACATGCTGCGCGCCGGTTTGTTTGGGGAACTTCTGCATGGCGAGGCCGCTTACATCCATGATCTGCGCAGTCAACTCCTCTCCGCCTATTACGAGGGCGACTGGCGCCGGATAGCGCACATCAATCGGGACGGCAATCTGTACCCGACTCACGGACTCGGCCCCGTCGCGCAGTACATGAATATCAATCGCGGCGACAGGTTTGATTACATGGTTTCAATGAGTTCTCCGCAGAAAGGGTTGGAAGAGTATCGCGCCCAGCACATCCCAGCGGGCAAGCCGGAATGGAAAGAAAAGTACAAGTGCGGCGACATCAATACATCCATCATTAAGACGGCGAAGGGGCGGACGATCATGTTGCAGCATGACGTGGTCAATCCGCGCCCATATGACCGCATCAACCTCATCTCCGGCACCAAAGGAACATTCCGCGACTATCCGCCGCGAATCTACTTCGACGGTCAGAAGGGGGCGGAGGAGTGGGCGACGCTCGACCAGTACAAAGAGCAGTACGAGCATCCGTTATGGAAGAAAGTCGGTGAGCTGGCGCGTAAGACGGGCGGGCACGGCGGGATGGACTTCATTATGAACTATCGTCTGATCCAGTGCATGCGCGAAGGTCTCGCGCCGGACATGGACGTGTATGACGCTGCGGCGTGGAGCGCGCCCACTCCCTTAAGCGAAATGTCGGTCGCCCAGGGCAGCGCGCCCGTTAAATTTCCCGACTTCACACGCGGGCGCTGGAAGGAGAGGCGGAACGATTCGTTCGCCTCGTAATGTGAAGGTCGCACGCCGCTCAGATCACGATGTGAATGATTCCATAATTTTGAAGAATCCTTCAAAGTTTTGGCTTTCCTCGAACTGTGCAGGGGAATTCATCGCCTCCGAATTCGTAATCACCCTTAAAATCTCTATGAAACAGGCTTTTTGTTCCTCAACCGCTCGTTCCGTTTGAGCGGTATGCTGGTTGCCTAAAACGTAAGCACTTCATTCTTGCTGTAGCCATAAAGAGCCTTTGGTTAGACCTACGACAAATTTAAAGCGTGATCTGACTTTGAGTTCAGGCCACCGTCCGCGATCAGACGGGGCGAGTTAACAACACGGGCCGCTGCATTTCGTCACCCGTTGTAGATGGCGTTTCCATCCCGGAAGCGTGTCAATAAGTGACCTCTTTTCTTAACATAACCACTGCTCAGCAGGGTATGGCTTCGGGTCGCCCTTAGACTTCTGTCATACCAGCGGGCAAATCCTATTGAAGGAGACCACCATGCGACAAATTATCTCCAGGCTCGCGCTGTCGGCGAAGGCTTCGGGCGCGCTGCTTGTTCTGCTCTTGACAGTGGGGCTTGCGCCAGGCCCGGCCAATGCGCAAGCTCTTTACGGCTCGCTGGTCGGCGATGTCGTCGACCAAAACGGTGCGGTCTTGCCAAACGTGTCGGTCACGATTACCAACACCGGCACCGGCTTAAAGCTGGATACCGTCACTGACGACACCGGGAGCTATGTGTTCCGCAACATGCCGACGGGCACCTACGACATGACTTTGTCGCGCGCAGGCTTCAAGCAACTGCAGCAGACAGCCATTACCGTTACGGCCGGTGACCCGAAGCGCATAGACTCCACGTTGCAAGTCGGTTCTGCCGAGGAGATAGTCAACGTCGAGGCCAACGCAGCTACGCTGCAGACGGAAAAGTCCGACCTCACCACTGAACTAACCGGCGTCGAGGTGACCTCGCTGCCGCTGAACCAGTACCGCAACTATCAGTCGCTGCTCAACCTGGTGCCGGGCGCGACACCCACGCAGTTCCAGAACGCGGAGATTGACACGCCGGGCCGGTCTTTGCGCACCTGGGTCAACGGCGTTCAGCCGAACAGCAACACCACCCGCGTTGATGGTGCGGTGTCGGTGAACGTCTGGCTGCCGCACCACGCCGGGTACATCCAGTCGGCGGAGACCATCGAAACGGTCAACATTGCGACCAACAACTTCGATGCCGACCAAGGCATGGCCGGCGGCGCGGCCCAGTCCGTGGTGACCAAGTCCGGCACCAACGAGTTCAGAGGCTCTGCTTTCTGGTTCTTCAATAACGATAAGCTGAACGCCAATAGCTTCTTCAATAATGCGGGCGGATTGGCGCGACCGCCGTTAAACCGGAATATTTACGGCGGCACGCTGGGCGGCCCTATCAAGAAGGACAAGCTCTTCTTTTTCGCCTCCTACGAGAACTTCCGCGACCGGCGCGACTTCAACCAGAACTGGGCAGTCCCGACCGACAGGATGCGCAATGGCGACTTCACCGAGGTGGCCGCGAGATATTCCAACTTCAGGCTCTACGACCCGGCCACTGGCGGCGCCGGCGGAGCGGGGCGGACCGAGTTCGCAAACCTCACGATCCCCGGCGCACGCATCAGCC
>JALZJL010000282.1 GCA_030859785.1 Acidobacteriota bacterium | reverse complement strand
CGTGTTTTCGGCGGACGCGAGCCGCGCATTTACACGCCGGTTCCGTCGAGTCCGGTCGACACTCCGCGTGACGCGAACACGCCGGATACCGGTGCGATTCTGCGACCTGCCCGCCCAAACAATCGAGGTGCTGCGCCGCGTCCTGACGGCTCGACGGAGGGTTTGAATATCGCTCGCCCGTCGGCTCGACCAAACAGGCGCGCCGATTCGATGGAGGAACGTTCACCGGTGCCTCGCAATCAGCCTGACACCCAGCCCGGAGATCAGCCGAGTGGCGAGCCGAGGGAACGCCGAACCGGAGCGCGCGAACGCCGGGGCCGCGACGAGAATCCGGACAACGTTGACCCGAATGAAACGGCACCGGGAGCGTCTGCTCAACCGGCACGTCCCGTCGAGCCTCAACCCGATGAGAATCGTCCGAGTTCTCCGCCCGTCGAAGCGCGACCGGCGCGACGTGAGCGGAGGCCGGAACCATTGGACACTCCGACGCCGCGCAATGAACAGCTTGATCGAATCGAACAACCTGAGCGGAGAGAGCGACCGACACGACGCGAGCGCGCCGAACCGCGCGAGGAACGCCAACCCGCGCCTGCTGCCCCCGCGCCCGCCGAAGAGCGCCCCGAACCTCGTGACGAGCAACCTCAGCCACGCTACGAACGAAGGGAGCCGCGCGAGGAACGCCCCGCACCACGACGCGAAGAGTCCGCGCCGCGACCAGAGCCTCCGCCTTCAAGGTCTGAGCCACCGGCCCGTTCGCAGCCTGAGCCGCAGCCGCCACCGCGCTCGGCTGAACCGGAGCGAGAGCGGCCCGCTCCCGCGAGACCGGCAAGACCATCACGGGGTGGACCCGACATGCCCTGAGTTACTCAACAATGACAGGTGACAGGTGACAAGTAAGAAGTTCGGATCACGCGAGTGCTGCCCACCCGCGCTGGTTTGATTGGCGAAGATTGA
The DNA here is from genome assembly GCA_030859785.1 of Acidobacteriota bacterium. Taxonomy (GTDB): domain Bacteria; phylum Acidobacteriota; class Blastocatellia; order Pyrinomonadales; family Pyrinomonadaceae; genus JACDEG01. The sequence goes on along the minus strand of JALZJL010000282.1, from coordinate 6,886 downwards.
TAGCTGACATCGTGGGCGCGTGCCGTACAGCAATCTCAACCGTCCTGTCACCTGTCACGATTTACCTGTCACTGTTGAGTGAGTCAACGATGGTTGGGAGAGAGAAAGGGGCATTCTCTTTCCTACCGCCGAGAGCGGAATAGCGGGTGATAATTTCTACTCTGCCTTCACCCGCTATTTCGCTCTGACCGGCTCGACCGGATTGCGATTGGAAGTCCTTCATCTACGAATCGTCAATGAGATTTTCTTTTCTCTCACAGGCCGCCCCTGCTTCTCTGATTGCTGACGAGTTGAGGCTCATGACGTGTACCTGAAAGGTTATGTTATGCATCGCGCCCGCCGCCATAGATTGACGACAGTTCCCATCATCGCACTTCTGCTTACCTCCGCTCTGACCGCGTTCCAAGCCTCCGCGCAAAACTTAAATGAACGCGACTTCAGGCCCGATGTTCGACGCGCCCTCTCCAGTCGAATCAAGGATGATTCGCCGGAGCGACGCGCGAGTGCCGCCGCGGCCCGCAGTAGTGACCGCGAAACGTTCGCGGCGCGCGCGGAGAATCGGGCATCAACTGCCGTCGGCTCGCCGCGTCGCCCAGCGCGTCCGGCATCGAGAAAAGCCGCGGGCGCGAATCAGAAGGCGACGGCTCTGACGTTTCCAAACGACTCGACGAATACTTCACAGACCGACAACGTAGGTTCATCCGTCACGGCTCCCATCACCACGCGCATCCGACCGGGCACGCCCCTCAGTCGGATTCTCCACACGTCACAACTCGGCATTGATTCACTCAACGGCATCAACCAGTTGTTCACTGATCGGAACACGGATTTGATTGCCGACGAGCGCACCGTGTTCGACTCGGACGGTGGGTCATTCGACTTCGCGGTGGGCCGCTCCGGCGCGCGCTACGAAGTCTTCACGGCGATTGATCGGCGCGGCACCATCGATCCGCGCGACGACATTTCTTATGGCGTGATTGTCGTCGCGCTCGACACGAACGGCGATTACGTGCGCGATGCAAAAAGCGTCTATGACCTTGAGCGCGACTTTGGTCTTCCTTCCGCCGTCGCGGTCGTCTCCGGCACAGCACGGTCGGGGCGCGAGTTCGTGATCGTCTCGTCGAGCGGGTACTACAATCGCGTGGACCCAGGCGACCCGAACAACGAGCCGAGCGCGGGCGTCGTCCTGCTGGTGCGCGATCCGCTGACCGGCGGCTTCGATAATTCGCGCGAGTTGGTGCGCGTCGGCAACAATCAATTGAGCAACGCGAACGGACTCGCGCTGCTTCCGAATAACGATCTGTTGATTGCCGACTTCGACTCGAACGAATTGCGCATCGTCCGCGACACTAACGCCGACGGCGTCCCCGACACGCTCGACCCGATTCCGTACTACCGTTATCAACTCTTCAGCGGCGTCCCGCTCGACGCGCCGCTTGATGTCGCGGCCAACTCACGCGGCGTCGTCTTCACACATTCATACGGTAACGACGCGGCGCTCCTAGCTATCTATGACGACAACAGCGATGGGCGCGGCGACGTCGACGAAGTTGCGGTCGAAGGACTGTCGCTTGATAACAATCTGATCTTTCACGGCCTGACAGTGGATCGCGAAGGCACGGTCTACGTCATCCAGGATGCTTCGGGCGCTGCCGACGCGCCGGCAGAGGGTGGCAATCGCGGAACCCCACGCATCGATGCCTTCCCAGACCCGGCGCTAAACGGCATCCTCCGCGATGGCGAGATTTACGTGGAGGCCGACCAACCGCTAACCGACGCGCTCTCTGGCCTCGCCTTTGGCGTCGACACGACTTATGGCGCGATCAATCGCCTCTCGATGGTCAACAGCGCCAGCCTGCGCGGTGCGGCGACGCGAGATGGGTTGGCGACCATTATCGGCTCCGGCCTCACGCGCGGCGCGCAAGGCTCGAAGGAAGCGGATGCAGAAACATTCAACATCCGAGTCTGGGTTGAGGGGCGCAGGGCGCGCGTTCTTTCTTTCAACGACACGCAGATTAATCTTTACCTTCCGCCGGACGTATCGATTGGCGCGAACGCGATTGTAGTGTCGGTCAACGGTGTGGTCGTCGCCGCCGATGACACGACGGTGGCAAGTGTCAACCCGGGCATCTTCACTACCGCGCAGACCGGCGCGGGCGAAGCTGTGGCGTTACTCACATCCGGCTGGCTCTACACGTCGGGGCCATTCCCGTCGAAGAGCGGCGGACAGTCAAGCGTGGTCGCACTGTTCGGCACCGGCTGGCGTGGTTCTCTGCCCGTCACGGTGACCGTCGGCGGAAGGCCGGCCACCATCGAATACGCCGGTCAGTCCGGTGGCTTCGGCGGGCTTGATCAAATCAATTTGGTGATCCCCGACGGCGTGAAAGGGGCGGCGGTGGTCGTGGTCACGACCGCCAACGGCGCAAACAGCCGCGGCGACGTGGTCATCACCATCAAGTGATTTCAATGCGAGGGGAAACTTATTCACAAGTTATTGGTAACACAATCGTGCCATCACTCTCGGTCTTAGCTGCTACTCTTCAGTTGTCGTGTTCATACTTTTTGTGTGAGCGCATTTCGTCAACAACAAATGATTGAGGAGGGTTGGTGGATGAGGCAGCAACGAATCGAGCCGGGGCCGAACCAGGAATCGGTGTGGGACTACCCGCGACCGCCGCGCGTGGAGGCATCGACGCGCCACATTCAAGTCGTCTTCGGCGGTGTGATGATCGCCGACACGCGGAACTCCCGGCGCGTCCTTGAAACCAGTCACCCGCCCGTGTATTACATTCCGCTTGAAGACATCAAGGCCGAGTGCCTGGCCCCGTCGGATCGCTCATCATTCTGTGAATGGAAAGGGCGAGCGAAGTATCACACGATCAAGGCCGGCGACCGAGAGGCCGTCGATGCCGCGTGGTCTTACCCGACGCCCGCGCCGCATTTCGCATCGATTAAAAACTATGTCGCGTTCTATCCGGCGATGATGGATGATTGTTATGTCGATGGGGAATCGGTGACGAAACAGCCCGGCGATTTTTATGGCGGCTGGATTACGAGCGACATCGTCGGCCCATTCAAAGGCGGCCCGGGCACGTCCGGTTGGTGACTTCGATGCGTGTGGTCGCAGACATCTGCTCGGTGCTCAGCTCAACTCAAGTGGCCTCGAAAGGTTTACCCCGTACCTTGTGACGTCTCGGCCACGATCAAATCAACGACATCCTCCAGGCGACCTGCTTTCACGTATGCCTCGCGCTGCCGCGCCGCACCGTTGCCGCGCGAGACCGTTTCGCCCACGAGAGCGGAGATTTCCTCCCACCCCTGATGCTCTTCGAGTGACGGGCGCAGGTAAGCGAGAAACTTTTCGATCACATCTGCTGCCGGGGCGGCGCGTTCGGCCCCGACATCGATCAGGTTTCCGCCCAGCCCGTAACGCGCCGCGCGCCACTTCGCCGCACGCAGCAGCTCAGGGCGCGCTCCTTGAATCGGCTCACCGCGCATCGTTTCCTGGTAGCAGGTTCGGACCAGCGCCTGCGCCAGGCCGGCAATCATCACCGCTTCGTTGACCGTCAAACACACGTCGGTGACGCGGAACTCCAACGTCTCGAACCGCGCCGACGGACGCACGTCCCAATAAATTTTCGTCCCATCCGAAACGCTTTCGGTCGCAACCAAAGCATCAACCAATCGGTCGTACTCGGCGCGCGAGGCGAACAGTTGCGGCGTCCCGGCCATCGGCCAGCGCCGCCAGATTTCCGTCCGAAAGCTCGCATAACCCGTATCTTCCCCCAACCAAAACGGCGAGTTCGCCGCTAATGCCAATATCGGGGCCAGCCACACACGCGCGCGGTTCATGATCTGAATCGCCGCCTCGCGGTCGTTGATGCCGACGTGGACGTGACAGCCGAAGATGAGCTGCTCGCGCGCGAGTTGCGCGTAATCTTCGGCGATGCTGAAGTAGCGTTCTTTCGGCGTCAGCTTTTGGTCTTCCCAGTGCGAGAACGGGTGCGTCCCGGCGGCGGCAATCCGACTCCCGTCACGCTCCGCCGCGTTGATGACGCCGCGCCGCAGACGCATCAACTCCGCACGCACATCGCTGATGGTTTCGCAGACGGGCGTCCCGATTTCGATCTGCGAGAGGTAGAGTTCCGACTGCACTTCGTCCCCGACCGCAGCCTGCGCCTTTGGCAGAATGCGGCCCGCGCGTGAACGAAGCTCGCGCGTTTCGGGATGGATGATTTGATATTCTTCTTCAACACCGATGGTGAATTTTTCCTGGTCCGCCGCCATGCGAGGTGATCCTTTGCTCGTTGGTATCCGCAACTAATCCCGACACGATGCCACTCCGCTATTTATTCTGTCCAGCGCCGCCTTCCAAACAATGATTAAGCAACGGCAACGCTCCGCCTATTTCGTTGTCAGCGGGTCGTACAACTCACGGTGTCGGGCTTTGAGTCGAAGGTATTCCGGGTCTTCACGCACCTCTCGCCATTTCTCGCGGAAGATTTCAGCGGAGGCGGCTTTTACCGCGTCGTTCTGATAAGGAAGTATTTCTTTTTTGTCGGTGGTGTATTTTCGTCCGCCTTTGTGATTGGCATAGCGGCGTGCGCGCGTGTAACCCATCTGAAGAAACTTTCGCGCCATGTCCATCCCGACGAAGTCCGCCGACTCGCGGTAGCGCACATACATCTCATAAATCCGCGCTGCCGACTCACGCGCCACGTCAGGGTTTTTGAATCGCCAGTGAGGAAGTATCTCGCTTTTGTATGGCTCGACCAGCAGCACGCCCTGCTCGCCTCTGCCGATGCGGTAGAGTTCCGGGCGCGCACGCAAATCCAGTTCGGTATAGTTCAGTGAATAGTCGAACTCCATGCTGCTGATGCTGCCGTCTATCGTTCACGAAAATGCTCGCGGTTTGGCAAATATCTGTGTCGCACAGCATCCGTCTAAACTTTTTGGGTAAATCAAGTCACCCTTTTTTCTTAGCGGGGAAGAGGTGCGTTAAGACGCGATTCATGCGCCGCCCCCACGCCTCTTCATTGTGCTTTCCGCCTTCGGCTTCGTAGTAGCGCAAATCCTCGCCATCAACCCAGCCTTTACTGGTCAACGAGTCGCGCAGATGTCTGGCCCCGTGCAGCGCACGCTCTCCTTCCGCCGTTCCCATGTCGAGCCAGATGCGCAGGTCGAGCTTAGTCTTCAGCGCCTCGACATCGCGCACGATGACGCGATTGTCCCACCACACCGACGGTGAAAGCACCGCGAGTTTACCAAAAGTCTGATGATGATTGAGGCCGAGATAGAGCGTCACCAGACCGCCGAGTGACGAGCCGCCGATGCCGGTGTTCGCCCGGTCGCTCAGCGTTCGGTAATGAGTATCAACCATCGGCTTCAACTCTTCGATTAACAGGCGGGCGTAGGATGCCGCTTTGCCGCCGGCGTTGACCCTCGCATCTCGGGTCGGAGTGTATTCGTCGGCCCGCGCCAATCCGGCGTTATAAATGCCGACGACAATCAGCGGCTCAATCTCTTCGGCCTCGATTAATCTTTGCGCGGTCGCGCCGATACCCCAATCCATTCCCGGAATGTACGAAGTCGCGCCGTCAAACAGATTCTGCCCGTCATGCATGTAGAGCACCGGATAACGCCGTGATGGGTCGCGGCTGTAGCCGGGCGGCAGATACAGAATCACGTCGCGCGGGTCGGGCAGCGACCGGGATGCGAATTGTCTCTGAATGTGAAATTCCCCGGTGGGACGAGGGAGATGATGCCGCTCAAAGGGTCTTGAGCCAACCTGGTCTTGTGAAGTGAACATATCCATCAATTAATGACGCGCGAATATCTTTTGTTGGCGCGCCGTACACCGTTCTTTGGTACATCCTGGTTCGTTTCGTCGGCACACGCCGCCGTTTTCGCATCCTGTCGCCTGACAGGTTTACCATGTGACTTGGCATAGTAAAAGCATGAGGCGGTCGCGTTTCCAGAATCAGTGTTGATGAGGGATGGTGCAAGTCGTTAACTTGCATCTTTTACCCCGTTTGGTGCATAATATGCGGGACATTTCCTTCTCTCGCGCATCAACGGTGATGCGCCCCGCATCAAATACTACCGCGGCGGCGTTTGGGATAGTTCGAGAGCAGGCAGTAATCAATTTGTAGAAGCGGCTCTTTTCCTGGAGCATCCGATCAGACGACTTCGCCACTACCGTTTCGCCGAAGCCAGTGCATTCGAGCTTCTCTTTACACTCTTAAATGGGGAGAGGAAATTTCTTCATGAGTATGAAACTCTACGTCGGGAACCTTTCGTTCCAGACATCGAGCGAAGACTTACAAGACCTGTTCGGACAGGCAGGGACGGTTGAGTCGGCGTCGGTGGTCGAGGATCGTGAGACGGGGCGTTCACGAGGTTTTGGTTTTGTTGAGATGGCGACGAAAGAAGAAGGCGAATCCGCCATCCAACAGTTCAACGGTAAAGATTTCAACGGGCGCAATCTGACGGTCAACGAAGCTCGTCCGCGCGAAGATCGCGGCGGTGGCGGTGGTGGTCGTGGTGGCGGATTCGGTGGCAATCGTGGCGGTGGCGGTGGTAGCGGCGGCGGACGTGGCGGTTACGGTGGTAATCGTGGCGGCGGCGGCGGTAACCGCGGTGGCGGCGGCGGCGACCGGACTCCTCGTTGGTAATGTGGCACCAAATTAAAACTTATTCTTTTTTTCGGACGCCCCCGGCTGATCAAAGAGCCGCCGGGGGTGTCGCTTTGTCGGCACATGGTTTTGTTCGTCCGTGGCAAGTAAAGCACGGCCTCTGATGAGGAGAGATTTCGATTGGCTAAAGAAGATTTAATTCCGGCTGAGGGTGTGATTGTCGATAAGTTGCCAAATGCGTTTTTCAAAGT
>JALZJL010000432.1 GCA_030859785.1 Acidobacteriota bacterium | reverse complement strand
ACAGGCTACCGGCAGTAGTGGCACTCATTATTATCTCCTCGCGTAGTTTCTTGGGCTGAGGTAAAACTACCGAGAAGATGCCACAATCTTATTTTTACAGCGAATTTAGATGCGCTCGCCCTAGTTGTGACCCGGCATGCGGACGTGATACGCCGGGATGAGGTGCATGGATGGAACGCCGCCGTGAGACGTGAGAAACTTTGCCCGGCAACTTTCTTAAACGTGACAGGTGACAAGATAATTGCGAATTGCGGAATGAAGAATAGAGCAGAAGCGAGCAGCAACGTGTCTTTAGGTTTGCTAATCTGCAATCTGCAACCCGCAATCGAAGCGTCCACATTCCGCAATCGCGAGAGCAGTGTCCTGTCACATATGACCTTCGAGAATTGAGGAGACACAAGAAAATGATGCTTGATCGACAGAATGCTTGGGAACTGCTGTGCGAGTACACGAAGGGAAAGAGTCTGCGGCAGCACGCCATCGCGGTCGAGGCGGCGATGCGCGCCTGCGCGCCGCGCTACGGCGGGGCCGAGGTCGATACCGACGAATGGGGAATCGTCGGTCTGCTGCACGACTTCGATTACGAGATGTTCCCTGACCCGGACGCGGGCGGGCATCCGTTCAAGGGCGCGAACATCCTGTGCGGGCGCGGCTATCCCGACCGGGTCATTCGCGCGATCATGGGGCACGCGTCATACACCGGCGTGCCGCGCGACACGGTGATGGCGCGCGCTCTGTTTGCGACCGACGAACTGTGCGGGTTCCTCGTCGCGTGCGCGCTGGTGCGTCCTTCGCGCAGCCTCGATGATTTGGAAGTGTCGTCGGTGAAAAAGAAATTGAAGGACAAAGCCTTCGCCCGCACGGTCAACCGCGATGACATCCGTGACGGCGCGGCGGAACTCGGCGTTGACACGGACGAGCACATTCGCTTCGTCATCGACGCACTACGCCCGATACAGCGCGAGCTTGACTTAGGCGGGGCGGCGGAAAACTGATGCTCGCTTCGGTCGTGGGGTGGTAGACTGATGCCGGATCAAAACTCAAACGATAATGACGGTCGCGGGCGTCGGATTCAGCGGCGGCGCGAGAAGACTACTTGAAAAAAATAGTCGCGACCACAAACGCGCCGAGCGTCAAAGTCGCAGCCAAGAGTGTTGTTGCAGCAGCTTGGAGGGCACGCCGGCGTGAAGTATGACGGTAGACAAAAATGCTGGCGGCGGTGATGGCGGCGATGGGAATCAGCAGCGCGCCAATGAGCGGGGTGCTCGGCGTTTGAATGTTTCGGGGCGGGCCGAGCAACCAATAAATCATGGCGAGGCTCGCGCCCGCGCCGACGATGGCGGTGACAAGCGAGGTGATGACGAGCAGCTTCCAGCGCATGCGGCTTGTAGTGTTCGATGGACGACCGACTCTTAAGTAATCACGCGGGAGATTGGGAAATCGCCGCCAAGAATAGCATACTGTCCGTCCCGCGCTGCCGTTGAAAATTTATCTCGCGCGGATACGAATTGACGACACTTGGTTACATCGTAAGCGTTCAGCCGTCAGCGATCAGCGATCAGCAATGAACTAAAACAAAGGCGAGCGCGGGGGCCGTTCGCTCTCGCTGAACCAGGCGCGCAATTAGAAGACAGGAGCGCGGCGCACGATTGGCTAACTGCTGAAGGCTGATTGCTGAACGCTGAAATTACATCTAACCGGTCACATTTAAACAGCACTATGGTGACACGAAACACACTCTTATATCTGTCGCGCCACGAGGGGTTGAAAGATTTCGCGACCCGCTTTAGCCCCTTCAAAAAAATGACCACGCGCTTCGTCGCGGGCGAAGACATCGAGCAGACAATTGCCGAGATTCGCAAACTGAATGCGCTTGGCTGCACCGCCTCCTTCGACCACCTGAACGAGTCGGTGACGCGCGTCGAGGAAACCAACGAAGAAGTGCGCGAGTACCTGCGCATCCTGTCGCGTATCGACGACACCGGCATTCGCTCCAACGTCTCGATCAAGCTGACGCAGTTCGGACTCGACGTTGATCGTGAGCTGACATATAAGAACGCGCGGACGGTGGTCGCCGACGCTGCGCGGCGGGGTAACTTTGTGCGCGTCGACATGGAGGGTTCGGCTGTTACGCAGGTGACACTCGATATTTTCAAGCGACTGCGTGGGGAGTTCGGAATCGACGATGTCGGCATTGTCGTGCAGTCATATCTGCGGCGCACCGAAACGGACGTGCGGGAGTTGCTCAAAATTCCTGCGCGCATTCGGCTCTGCAAGGGTGCGTACAACGAGCCGCCGGAGGTCGCGTTCCCCGACAAGAAAGACGTTGACGATAACTACATCAAGTTAATGCGACTGCTGCTCTCAAGCGGTGTCTACCACGGCATTGCGACGCATGACCCGCGGATGATCGAGGCGACCATTGATTTCGTTCGGCGCGAAGGCATCGGCAAGGACGCCTTCGAGTTTCAGATGCTCTACGGCGTGCGGCGCGACTTACAGGAACGGTTGGCGCGCGACGGCTACAACATGCGCGTCTACGTCCCGTACGGCAAACACTGGTATCCCTACTTTATGCGGCGTCTGGCGGAGCGCCCGGCGAACGTCTGGTTTGTGATGAAAAATATGTTCAGGGGTTGAAAGCCTCGACCTTCGACTGAACTGTTAGAGCCGGCGCTGCGGAAGCAGCCTCTCGGTAGTGAACGCAAATGATCGACGACTTGGCGTGGATTGTGTGGACGGTGCTCGGCGTGATCTTCGTCATTGCCGAAGTTTTTACGTCCGGCTTTGTCCTTTTGTGGTTCGGCGTCGGCGCGTTGGCAGCGGCACTGACCGGCTTCGTCGGCTTCAGCTACCCGCTTCAGTTCCTCGTATTTTTCATCGTCTCAATCGCGCTCACCGCTGCCTCGCGCACGATCTTCGCTAACTACTTTTTGCGCGGCGGCGAGACAGGCGGATTCAAAACCGGTATCGACGCGCTGCCCGGCAAAATCGGCACTGTTGTTTCTTCAAGCCGCGGCGCGCTTAACGAAGGCGCCGTCAAAGTCTACGGTTCAACCTGGACGGCCTACCCGACGGAAGGCGAACAGCCGCTCGAAGCTGGTGACCGGGTCGTGGTTGAGCGATTGCAGGGAGCATCCATCTACGTGCGCCGCGTGGACACTGTGCCCGACTGGCGTGGCGTCCAGACTGGCGGTGGAGTTGTGGGGCGGTTGATCGATAGTGATGAAAACCGTGACGGCTAGTCACGATTCAAGGTTTAGAGACGACTCGCGTGTGATGCCGGTATAAGGTGGGCGTCCGATTGTGAAGTCGGTGGCGAAGCGGCGGCGTGAGGTTAAGTCTTTGATGCTGTCGCAGGAGAATGAATTTAGAGTTTCGTGCGGTCGGGGCTGAGTGTCTCGTGTGTGTCGTCGTCGTCGTCCGCGTCTCTGTTCTTTCCGCCTTCCATCAAATCAATCAACTCGACGGTGATCATCTCCGAGTCAGGTGGCGCGAGGTCGTCGCCGGTGAACCTGGCAAGGACGACTGTGATGTTATCTTCGCCGCCGCGTTGATTCGCCTCGCCAATTAGTCCTTCGCAGGCGCGTGCGAGATTGCCGCCGGCATTGGCGACGATCTGCCGCATGTCCTCTGCACGCAATTTCCCGGACAGTCCGTCGCTGCACAGCAATAGCATGTCACCCGCACGCACGCGCACGCGCCCCGACACCGGCGTCATCTCGGCTTGCGCGCCGAGCGCTTGCAGGATGACATTGCGGAACATGTGCGTCTCGGCCTCCTGCTCGGTGATCTGGCCGACGTCGATTAGTTGCTGGACGAGTGATTGATCTTTGGTTGCCAGTTTAATCTGCCCCTCACGAATGACGTAACCGCGACTGTCGCCGACCTGCACAAAGTCGATGCCGTCGCCGGTAATCGCCGCGCCGGTCAACGTCGCGCCCATCCCGGTGCATCGCGCGTCTTCGACGCTGCGGCGGTGAATCCGATAGTTGGCGATATCGGTCGCCTCGCGCAGTCGCTCAATCAACCGTACGCCGGGCGGACTCTGGAGGCCATCGTCCTCGCCGATTTTTCCAAGAAGCAGGTCGCGCACCGTCTCGACAGTCATCCGACTGGCGACATCGCCTGCGAGCGCGCCGCCCATCCCGTCGGAGACGATCATCACGGCCCCTTCGCCGCTGACGGGAAAGCGACCCAAATCACCCGGTGGCTCCGCCCCGTCGCTTCCGGTCCAACTTTTGGCGCGCGACAAATCAAGCACCAGAAGATTGTCTTCGTTGCCTGCCCGAACGCGGCCAATGTCCGTTTTCGCGTGAATCTCTACGATCATAAAGAAGCAATCAGTACCGAAGTGATAAGTGCCATGTGATTTTCTTAAAGTCAATCTATCTTGTTCAGCGCCTGATCGAGGTCGGCGATGATGTCATCTGTGTCTTCAAGCCCGACCGAGATGCGCACAAGTCCGTCGGTGATGCCGAGTCGGTGGCGCGTCTCCGGAAGCACCGAAGCATGCGTCATCGTCGCCGGGTGCGAAATCAAACTCTCAACACCGCCGAGGCTTTCAGCCAGCGTACACACCCGCACCGATTCGAGCACAGTGCGCGCATTATCGAGAGAGCCGAGGTCGAATGCAACCATGCCGCCGAAGCCGCGTTGCTGTCGCTTCGCCAGATCGTGCTGACGATGTGACAGCGACCCCGGATAATAAAGTTTCTCGACCTTCGGATGCTCTTCGAGAAAAGCGGCAACGGCGCGCCCCGAACGGTCGTGCTGCTCCATCCTGACGGCCAGCGTCTTCGTTCCGCGCAGCACCAGCCACGAGTCGAACGGCGACAGAATCGCACCCACGCCATTCTGCACAAAGGCCAGCCACTCGGCGTCCTGCTCATTGTTCAGCACGACGACCCCGCCGACGCCGTCAGAATGTCCGTTCAAGTATTTAGTCGTGGAGTGAACCACGATGTCAACGCCGAACTGAAGCGGCTGTTGAAGGTACGGCGACAGGAAGGTGTTGTCGCAGACGACGCGTGCGCCGGCGCGATGCGAGACGTCCGCAACGGCCTGCAAATCGGTGACGATCATCACCGGGTTGGTCGGCGTTTCGACGAATACCATCGTCGTGTTGGTCTTGATCGCCGCCTCGACGTTGCTCACATCGGACGTGTCGACGTACGTAAACTCGATGCCGTAGCCCGACAGGATCCGCGAGAACAGACGGTATGTGCCGCCATAAGTATTGTCAGAGACGATGACGTGCTCGCCTGCTTTGACCAGCCGCATTGTCGCGTCAATCGCCGCCATGCCGGAGGCGAACGCATAACCGAACCGTGCGCCTTCGAGCGCCGCGATATTGCGCTCAAGGGCATGGCGCGTCGGGTTCTGCGTCCGCGCGTACTCGTAGCCCTTGTGACGGCCGAGACCGTCCTGCGCATAGGTTGATGTTTGGTAGATCGGAACCGTCACCGCACCGGTCGTCGGGTCAGGTTCGTTGCCTGCGTGAATTGCTGTTGTTGCGAAGCCCATAAATTAATTCAGTAAGCAGTGTCTTGTAGAAGCAGGAAGCTGCTGGCGGCCGTACGGCTCGCTGTGTGCTAATCAAAAATCCCTTGACTGATGTAGCGCTCGGCCCCGTCGGGGAAGAGCGTGAAGATGCGTCTGCCGGCGCCGAGTCGTTCAGCGACGCGACGCGCAGCGGCCGCCACTGTACCGGCGGAGCCGCCGCCAAGCACGCCTTCGCTCGCGGCGAGCCGGCGGACGGTGGCGAATGATTCGGCATCACTGATGTTGATGATTTCGTCGGCCATGTCGCGGTCGAGGCAGCGCGGAACGAACTGCCGTTGCCCGATGCCTTCGACTCGATAGCTGCTGGGCTTGCCACCGCCGAAGATTGACCCTTCCGGCTCGACCAGCACGCACAGGACGCGCGGGTTTAACTTCTTGACGGCGCGCGCGACTCCCGTGAATGTCCCGGCGGTGCCCGCGCCGAGCACGACCGCATCAATGCGCCCGTCCATCTGCTCGATGATCTCCTGCGCCGTCGTCTGCTCGTGAAACTCCGGGTTGGCCGGATTCTCGAACTGCTGCGGGACGAAGCTGTCTTTAATGCCTTTGGCGAGGTGATGCGCGCGCGCGATGGCGCCACTCATGCCTTTCTCTTTCGACACGTACTCGATCTCGCCGCCGAGGGCTTCCATCACCTTCATCTTTTCGCGCGAATTACCTTCGGGCACGCAGAGGATGACGCGGTAGCCGCGCGCCGCACCGATCAGCGCGAGGCCGATGCCGGTGTTGCCCGCCGTCGGCTCGATGATCGTCGAACCAGGGCGCAACAGTCCGCGCCGCTCGGCATCCAGAATCATCCCCAGCGCAGCGCGGTCTTTGACTGAACCGCCTGGATTCATATACTCAAGTTTAGCGTAGATGTCGGCTAACGGTGGCGGGGCGAAACGTCGAAGGTGAAGCAGCGGCGTGCGACCGACAAGCTCAACGATGTTCTCAACTGTACCGAGCGGCATTCAAACTCTCTTAACATGTGTTGGTGAAAGCAGTCTTCAGAAGCGTTCAGCCTGAAACCCTTTGTGTGTTGTGATGGAGGCCGCATGGTAGCCCGCCACACCTACCGTGTCAAACCGCAAAAACCGAGGTCGGCGGCCGCCAACTCGCGTCAACGCGAGAGACGCTAACCCAATCATCATCGCCACGTACTTGACGCCGAGTTCAGCTTCTTCGCGCCATCGTTCACCACGCGGTCGGCAAATCCAGAACGAGTCTTGCGCCGTCACTCGCCGCCGTTTCATTGACATGCGGGCGGGCGGCAGGCTATGTTCTGCCCCCGTGAGTCACACGGACACCTCAACACAATTCCCGACCGTCATCGTCATCATCCCCGCGCGTTACAACTCGATCCGTCTGCCCGGTAAACCGCTGCTCTCGATTGGTGGTCGTCCGATGATCCTGCGCGTTGTCGAGCGGGCGCGCGCGGCAAAGTGCGTCAGCCGCGTGATTGTCGCCACCGACGACGAGAGAATCTTCGACGCGGTACGTGCTGCCGGTTACGAAGCGGCGATAACGAGTCCCGATCACGCCACTGGCAGCGACCGCCTGGCCGAAGTCGCCGCCGGGTTGGACGACTGCGAATTGATCGTCAACGTTCAGGGCGACGAGCCGCTGATGCATGCCGAGACCATCGATTGCGCCGTCAGAGCTTTGATCGATGACCCTGATGCTTCCGTCTCAACGACCAGCGAGGCGATCAGTGGCGCGCGGGACGTGCTGAGTCCCGATGTCGTTAAAGTGGTCACGGACGCGCGTGGGCGGGCACTCTATTTTTCGCGTGCGCCGATCCCTTACCCGCGCGACGCGGCGCGGCGACACGGCTCGCTCGAAGCGGCACTGGCTGCGGATGGGTCACTGCTCAAACTGTTTCGCAAGCACACCGGGCTGTACGTTTACCGCCGGGCCTTTTTGTTAGAATACACGCAGTGGCCGCAGACACATCTGGAACAAACCGAAGCACTCGAACAACTGAGGATGCTCGAATACGGCGCGACAATCCGCGTCGTCGATGCGCCATCGCCCTCAATCGGCGTCGACACAGCGGAAGACCTCGCGCGCGTGCGCGACCTTTACGAATCACACACTGAAAACCTGTGAAGCGCATCAACCGCATCAGAATTGACAGACTTCGACGCGCGGCGCACGTGTTTTCAAACAGAGTGAGAATAGGAGCTCAATTGATGGGCGACTGGATCGGACTGGGCCTCATTGTTTTGATACTGGCCGGCGGCATTTTCGGGCTGGCGCATCTCGGTACGCCGCCGAAGCCAATCACGCCGAAGGAGTTCGAGCGACGCGTGCAGCAGGGGCACGGGACGATGAGCGCCGGGGTGTCGGGGATGATGTACGTCTTACAAAAATTGATGCAACCGAAGGCGGCGGAGGCCGTCGAAGTCATGAAGGATTTGCGCGCGGGTTACTATGACGATCAAGAGGAGCCACACGGGGGCGCTGGCGACGACTCAGCGGAAACTAATTCAACATTATCCGAATCGTCCGATACAAAGGAAGACAATGCCTAAATACATTTTCGTCACCGGCGGTGTGGTTTCCAGTCTCGGCAAAGGTCTGGCGGCATCATCAATCGGTTGTCTGCTTGAAGCGCGCGGCCTGCGCGTCACGTTGATTAAGCTCGACCCGTACATCAATGTCGACCCTGGCACGATGTCGCCGTTTCAGCACGGCGAAGTATTCGTCACCGACGACGGCGCGGAGACCGACCTCGACCTCGGCCACTACGAACGATTCACGCACGCGCATCTGTCGCAATCGAACAATTGGACGACTGGCAGAATCTATCTTTCGGTGATCGAAAAGGAGCGGCGCGGCGACTACCTCGGCAAGACGATTCAGGTCATCCCGCACATCACCGACGAAATCAAAAGTGCTGTGCGCGCGGTGGCTGAAAAGCGCGAAGCGGAAGGCGACGCGCCCGACGTGGTGATCGTCGAAATTGGCGGCACGGTTGGCGATATCGAGAGCCTGCCGTTCCTTGAAGCGATTCGCCAGTTGGGTAACGAAGAAAGCCAGGGCGGAAGGCGCGACGCGCTCTTCATCCATGTCACGCTGGTGCCTTTCATCGCCGCCGCCGGTGAGTTGAAGACCAAGCCGACGCAGCATTCGGTGCGTGATTTGCGCGAGATCGGCATCGCGCCCGACATCCTGTTGTGCCGCTCCGACCGCCCGTTGCCGCGCGACTTGCGCTCGAAAATTGCGCTCTTCTGCAACGTCACGGAGCGCGCGGTGATTACGGCGCTCGACGTTGATACGATTTACGAGGTGCCGCTCGCTTTTCACGAGCAGGGGCTTGACGAGTTGATCGTCGCATCACTCGGCATCGAGGAGCGCGCGGGACGCACCGACCTGACGCATTGGCGCGAGTTGGTGGCAACGATCCGCGACCCGGCACTGGCCGCCGTCAAAATCGGCATCGTCGGCAAGTACGTCGAACTCGAAGATTCGTACAAGTCTCTGCGCGAGGCGCTGACGCATGGCGGCGTCGCGTGCAACCTGCGGGTCGATGTGCGCTGGGTCGAGGCGGAGAATTTGATGGGCGATGATTACGAAGATCACCTGCGCGACTTCGACGCCATTCTGGTGCCCGGCGGCTTCGGCAAGCGCGGCATCGCCGGCATGATCCGCGCTATCTCTTACGCGCGAAAGTCGAAGACGCCGTACTTCGGGATCTGTCTCGGAATGCAGACGGCGGTGATTGAATATGCGCGCTCGGTATGTGGATTATCCGGCGCTGACTCGACCGAGTTTGACGCCGCGACGCCGCACCCGGTCATCTTCAAACTGCGCGACTTAGTTGATGTTGAAGAGATGGGCGGCACGATGCGGCTCGGCGCGTGGCCGTGCAAACTGGCGCCGGGCAGTTTGGTGCGCGAGGTCTATCGCGGGGCCGCGGAGACCGGCGAGCGTCATCGCCACCGCTATGAGTTCAACCCCGAATTCCGCGACGTGCTCGAACGTGCCGGACTGGTCTTCAGCGGCGAGTCGCCCGATGGCCGCTTCGTCGAGATGATCGAGTTGCCGCGCGACGCGCACCCGTGGTTCCTCGGTTGTCAATTTCACCCCGAATACAAATCGAAGCCGCTCGCCGCCCACCCGCTCTTCGCTTCGTTCGTGCGCGCCGCTTACGAGAATCGGATGCGCGAAGAAGCCGCCGTCGAAGAGGTGATCGACGCGCCTCCGCCGGAAGCCTCGACGCCGGAACCTGTCAGTGTTTCAAACGATAACTAGAGCGGATTCCGATTTGCATGTACGGGGTAAAATCCGAGTGCCGTTTAGAGGCGGGCTGTGCCCGCCGGCGCACGTTGAGCCGGCGGGCAC